>DASQPR010000360.1:0-3470 GCA_035643815.1 Micromonosporaceae bacterium
TGATCAGCCAACCCTGCCTCGAGGGTCGCGGCAACCGGAAACCGGAAATGTCATTGGCCCGTGACAAGTAATGCCACGCGTGCATCGTCCCGCTTTGACCGTTTGACTCTGCGGCACGCACGCCGCCAGGCGGCTCGCGACCTGCGGTTATGCGGTCTCGGCAGCCAACCGTCGCGAGCGCCGTTTCGACGCGCGTTGATTGCGGAGAGGCTTCGGCGTGACGTAATACACCACGATGCCGAGCACTCCGTTGACGAGCAGCGCGAGCAGCGCCACCAAGATGCCGCCGGCCAGGATCTGCCCGCCGCCGACAGCGATAGTGAGACCGAAGCCGGCGTAGATGATGTTGCCGAGGCCACCGCCGGCGACCAGTGCGGCCAGCGTGGCGGTGGCGACGATCTGGACGGCGGCCGTCCGGATGCCGGCGGCTATGTACGGCACAGCCAGCGGCAACTCGACCCGACCGAGCATCTGCAGACCGGACATGCCCATGCCACGCGCCGCGTCGCGCACCTCCGGCTCAACCTGCCGAATGCCGGTATAGGCGTTGGCCAGGATCGGTGGGATGCCGAAGATCGCGAGCGCCGGGACGGCCGACTCGGCACCGATGCCGGCGATGCCGGCCACGTAGATGACCGCGAGCAGCGCGTACGTCGGGATGGCCCGAGTCGTGTTGGAAAACGCAACGACCGACCCGCCGCCGCGTCCCGAGTGGCCAAACCAGATCCCCAGCGGCAATCCGATGACGCAGGCGAATAGGAGGGCCAGCCCACTGATGAACAGGTGCTGCCGCAGGTCGTCGAAGATGCCGCCCGGGTTGGTCCAGTTCAGCGGGTCGTTGAGCCACAGGATGGCCTGATGGATGAAGCTCACGCTGTCGCTCCCCGCCGCACCCAGGGCGTGATCAGCCAACCGATGCCGGCAATCACGAGATCCAGCGCCAGTCCGAGCGCCACGCATAGAACTGTGCCGGTGAAGATGGGCGCCTTGCCGAAGTTCGTGTGCAGACCGCTGAAGATCAATTGGCCCAGCCCGCCCTGGCCAACGATCACTCCGACGGTGAGTAGCGCGACGGTGGAGACGGTCGCGAGCCGAACGCCGGTGATGATTCCCGGTAGCGCCAGCGGCAGCTCAACGTGCCAGAGCATGCCAAGCCGTCCGTAGCCCATCCCTCGGGCCGCATCACGGACGTCCTCTGGCACTTGTCGCAATCCGGTCAGAGTGTTCTGAATCATCAACAGCAGGGCATAGAGCACGAGTCCGATGAGAATCGTGGTCACACCGATGCCGATGAACGGGGCCAGGAAGGCGAACAGCGCCAGGGATGGGATCGTGTACAGCACGCCGGAGAATGCGAGAATCGGCGCGGCAAGCGGCTTGACCCAGTAACACAGCACCGCGAGCGGGATCGCTACGACCATCGCGGCGATCACCGCCTCGATCGTCGTCACGAAGTGGAATTGCAAGTCGCTCAGGATCTGAGCGGCGTTCTGCTGGATGTAATGCCAGGAGAACCACGAGTTGGGAACGTCGGCCGGCAGCGCTAGCGTGGGCGATCCCAACAGTGGCACTCCCGACAGGGCACCAGGGAAGGACATACGTGGACCGTACCCCGCCCGCCCCGAACGCCGCGACGATCACGTTGGACGGCGTCGGCAAGCGATATGACGACGGCACGGTCGCCGTGAAGTCACTGTCGCTGGAGGTGCCGGCGGGCGAACTCGTCGCGCTGATCGGCCCGTCCGGCTGCGGCAAGTCGACGATCCTCCGCATGATCAACCGGTTGATCGAGCCGACTAGCGGCAAGATCCTTCTGAACGGCGACGACATCACGACGGCCGACGCGGTGGAACTGCGGCGCAAGATCGGGTACGTCATCCAGCACGTCGGACTGTTTCCACACCAGACGATCGCGGCCAACACCGCGACCGTGCCGCGCCTGCTCGGCTGGCCCAAGGAGCGCACCCGGGCGCGCGTCAACGAGCTGCTCGAGCTTGTCGGCCTCGACCCGAGCCGATACGGCAACCGCTACCCGAGTGAGTTGTCCGGCGGGCAGAATCAGCGCGTTGGCGTCGCCCGAGCGCTCGCCGCCGATCCGGCCGCCCTGCTCATGGACGAGCCGTTCTCGGCCGTCGACCCGATCGTGCGCGTCCGGCTGCAGGACGAGTTCCTGCGGCTTCAGCGCACCGTACGCAAGACGATCGTGTTCGTGACGCATGACCTCGACGAGGCCGTACGGCTGGCCGACCGCATCGTGGTGCTGTCCGAACACGGCGTGCTCGAGCAGTTCGCCACGCCGGCCGCGCTGCTGAGCCAACCCGCGAACGCGTTTGTCCGCGAATTCATCGGCGCCGACCGGGGCATCAAGCGCCTGCGGGTGACTGCGATCGACCCGAAGCGGCTAGCGCCGGTGAGCACGGTCGACGATGTGACATCAGGCCCGAGCGTGACGTCGGAGGCCATGCTCTCCGATGCGTTGGCGGCCTTGCTCGACGGCGGTCATGGCTGGGTGTCGGTTACCGATCCGGAAAACGGCGAGCCCATCGGGATCCTGACCGCGACCGCGATCGCCGAATCCGGCGCCGTCGAGAGTCCGGCACCGCCCGCGGCTGACAGCTTGGCAACGACTAAGCGGCGGGATGCTTCATCAGGTAGTCGATGAACTCGGCGCGGAGGACCGGTTCGGAGCTGCCGAGGCCGTGACCGGTGAATTCCCGCCACAGACCAACGAGGTCGGTGATCGACTCGCCAATTGAGCCGAGCGAACCGTCAATGTTGTCCTCGGCGTCCTCGGACGCGGGCAGAAGCCGGATGACCTGCACGAAGAACCTGACATCGTGGCGCTCACGGGCCACGTGGAACGCGCGCTCGCGCAACTCCTCGGTGGTCAGCGCATCGAGTTCGTCAAGGGTCGGCGGCGCCGCATCAGTGCTCATGGCAGCAAGCGTATCGGTACCCTGGCCGGCCCAAACAGGGCCGGCCGTCCGGCCGGGGCGCTACCGGCCGCTACCGGCCCGGCCACGGATCGCCGCCGGAGTCGACCCAATCGGCGTGCGGCCGCTCCGGCTCGGCCGGGGGTGTGGACGCGGTCCGGGATGCTTCGTCGTCGCCGGGCCATTGCGACCCGGAACCGCCGAGCCAGCGGCTCGTAGTCCCGTCGTCGTACATCCGATGCGGCCGCCCGTACGTTTCGACGAGCCTCGTCGCGACCAGTCCGACAACCAGCGCACTGCCGATGAACACGCGCATGTCGATCCGATAGTCGGCCAGACTCGAATATTGGACGGCCAGGACGAAAACGATCGCCGCCAGCACCGTGCCGAAGATCCCGCCACGACGGCCGTACGCGCTCGTGCCGCCCGCGAGGGCAATCGCTACGGCCACCGCCGACCAGGTGATGCCCGTATCGGTTGCGGCGCCACCTTGCTTCATGCTGTAGAGGATGCCGGCGAGCGCGGCCAGCACCGATG
>DASQPR010000361.1:0-5780 GCA_035643815.1 Micromonosporaceae bacterium
CGGAGGCAGCGCCAAGGGTGCGCACCAACCGCTCGGACTCCGAACGGAGCGCCGGGATCAGGCGGTCGGCGCCGGCGCGAGCGGGCCGGCGCGCGGCATCGGGTGGTGCGGTGAGACGTTCCTCAACGATCGTTGCCCAGAACCACTGCACCTCAGTCACGTGGTGGACCAGATCGGCGACGGTCCAGCCCGGGCAGTGCTCGACGGCCGCGGTGAGGTTGCCGTCCGCGGCGTCGGCGAGACCGGCACTGTGGCGCGCTATCTCGGCCAGATATCCGGACGATGTATCGCTCATCGGTTGACCTCCCGGCCCCTCGGCACCTGGCCACCGATCATCGCAGGGGACTCCGACAACATCCGGTCAGCGTGACGGGCTGCGGGTGTCCGGCGACCAGGCCGCTACGGCTTCCCAGACCGTCGACCGCCCGCGCGGCGGCGGGGCGGCGCGACGACCGGTTGAGACGCATTGGCGACACAGCGCCCGTCGGGTCCGGCACGACGAGCAAGCTGTATCAATCGTTTCCACCATGTCCACACTCGTGGATGCCGGACGAGGGGGCCGATCGTGGGCGTACAACTGGGAAGCATCGAGTTCTATGCCGGGCCACCGGTGCTCGGTGGACCGGACGACCTCGACGCCGTGATCCGGGACTTCATCGCCGGCGCGCGCAAGCAGTTGCTGATTGCCGTACAGGAGCTGGATTCTCGGGACATCACCGACGCCATCCTCGCGGCCAAGAAGGCCAAGTTGCACGTGCAGATCATCCTGGAGGGCGACTATCTGGTCGAGGCGCCCGCGCTCGGCGACCCGTGGTCGTCCGGCGGTGACTACGAGGGCAACCGTACGATTCACTCGGCGCTGCTGCGGGCCGGCATCGATGTGATCACCGATCTGAATCCGGCGATCTTCCATCAGAAGTTCATCGTGCGCGATCCGGGGCAAGACTCGGCCGCCGTCCTCACCGGTTCCACGAACTTCACGTTGACCGACACCGGCACAAACCCGCCCGGCAACACCGCGAAGACCGGCAACAATCTCAACCACATCGTCGTGCTCCATGGCGCCCGCGCCACGAACCTTTACCTGGCCGAGTTCCAGCGGCTGCGCAGCGGAACGTTCGGCGATCTGCACGAACGCGTCGAGCCGCGGCCGGCCGAATTCCAGTTGGCACATATGCGAATCAAGCCGGTCTTCGCTCCGGAGCAAGGGCCGGAGATGGAAATCATGAAGCAGATGCTCAAGGCGACGACGAGCATCGACTTCGCGATGTTCACCTTCGCCCAGTCGTCCGGCATCGACGACACCATGATCAGGCTGGTCAATGATGTGCAGCGGATCCGCGGCGTGCTCGATCGCGGCCAGGGTGTGCAGAAGTGGGCGGCCACGCAGCCTCTCAAAGCCGCCGGCGTCCAGCTCTTCGAGAACAAGCCCGGCACCGGCGTCCGGAAGGTCCACCACAAACTGATGGTGATCGACGAACGCCTCGTCATCGCCGGAAGCTTCAACTACACCGCACCGGCGACCACGCTCAATGACGAGAACATCATCGTGCTCGGCGACCTGGAGGAGACCGACGCGACCGCCGAGGCCGCGCAACGTCAGATCGCGACGTTCGCGCTCGCCGAAATCGATCGCATCATCACCACGCTGAGCGACCCGGTATAACACCGGCGACTTATGCCAGGCCGGCGTCCCGGATGCGGCACCGGCGTCCCGGATGCAGCACCGCGACCGCTGTGGACGCTCGGGCGATCCGGACCGGGGCATTGTCGAACGGGTGTCCAACGGCGGCAACGTCCTCTCGCTCGCGATCTCGCTGAGCAGTGTGTCGCCTGATGGCCGACCGCTTCGGAGCGCAGGGGGGACGCCACACCAACGAATAACTTCCTCAATCGCGACGAATCAGCATGTGACTGCCCAAATCTTCCTACGCTTGGTGGCTACCGGCTTCGCCGGACGATTCGACGACCACTCGCCGCGGAGCATGTCCAGGGAGGCACGTGCATGGACCACTTGGACCGCAAGGACCAGGCCACTCTCTATGGAGCGGAATTTCTCGGCACCGCCTTTCTCGTCTTTCTCGGCGTTGGTAGCGCGGTCGCCGGGCTCCTCTCCGGTGGGGTGATCGTCGTCGCCCTGGCCTTCGGCTTCGTGCTGCTGGCGCTGACGTACGCGATCGGCCCGATCTCCGGGTGCCACGTGAACCCCGCCGTCACGCTGGGCGCCCTGATCGCCCGGCGGATCGAGATCGAGGACGCCATCGGCTACTGGATTGCTCAGTTCGCTGGGGCCATTGCTGGCGCGTTCGTACTGTTTGGCCTGACCCGCTGGGGCAACGTTCGCGACCAGACCGGTGCATTGGGGTCAAACGGGTACGGCCGGAACATCAGTCTCGGCGGCACCGTCACGATCGAGATTCTGATGACGTTCGTGCTTGTGTTGGTCGTGCTGATCGTGACCGCCCGCACGGAAAATGCCGGCTTCGCCGGCCTGGCGATCGGCATCACACTGGCCGCCTGCCACCTTCTCGCGGTGCCCCTCGACGGCACGTCGGTCAACCCTGCGCGGTCGTTCGGACCGGCCATCTTCGAGGGTGGCACACCGCTGTCTCAGCTCTGGGTCTTCCTCGTGTTCCCGCTCATCGGCGGCGTGTTAGCGGCCCTCGTCCTGCCGTACGTCAGCGGCGGCGGGTGGCGCTACCGGTCAACCGTCGAAGCGCAGCCCGCCACCGGCGCCGCCGAGTCCGGTGCCGTCGCTGGGGCGCCCGACTCCGAAGCAGCAGCGGAGGGCGCACTCTACGACCGGGCACCCGCCGACACGCCGGCGGATGACGGCACACCAACCGAGCGGCGGAACCCTCGACCACCGGTCTAGCTCGGGATCGAACCCGACCGACCGTGCGCGATCGCTGCGTCGATAAGGCTTTCCGCCAGCGTACGGGCGGCAGCGGCGGTTGACGGATCGCGGTCGAGTCGTGCACCTGTCAACGCGCCGTCGTACAGCAGCAGCAACTGCTGAGCCAACTGGTCAGAATCGGTCACGCCGGCCTGACTGGCCAGATCGGCCATTAATGCGCGAGTCCAGGCGCGCGAACTGTCGCAGACTCGCTGGACGCTTCCACCGGGCGGAGCCTCGGCACTGGCTCGCTGGAATGCGCAACCTCGGAAGTCCGGCTCGGCGATGACGTCAGCGAGCACATCGAAGATCGCGAGAAGTCGGGCCTTAGGCGAATCGAGGCCGGCGAGTTTTCGCGAGATCTGGGCCTCCCGCGCGGCCTGGCGACTCAGCAGATAGGACCGGACGAGTTCGTCCTTGCTTCCGAACGTGTTGTAGAGCGACGCCTTGGCCACGCCGGCCCGCTCGATGACCCGGTCGATGCCGACACTGTGGATGCCCTCTTCGTAGAACAGCTCATTCGCGGCGGCGAGGATCCGGTCGCGGGCTGACGGCCGGGCTGTGGCCTTGGTGGACATGACTTGACAGTAGCAGACAGATCTGTCTATTGTCATCGAGGTAGACAGAACGGTCTACTCATCGTCGGCGTCAGGGGAAGGCGTGATCGTTGGTACTGCGAAATACGGACACACCGCCATGAACGTCGCAGGCCGCCGGCCGCAGCCGGCCGCCGAGCGCCCGGTGGCTTAACCCCCTGACCTACGAGATACCGAAGGCAGAGATCGTGAATTTCGTGTCAACTCTGAACCTCCCGGAAACCAAGCGGGCCGCGCGCCTACCGGCCGGAGCGGCGCTCTACCTCCAGGCGTCGATCATCTTGTTCTTCCTCGCCGGCTCGAGCGCGCCGACGCCCCTATACGCCGTCTACCAAGCCAAGTGGGGCTTCTCCCCCATTACGACCACGGTCGTGTTCGGTGTCTACGCGTTGGCCGTCCTCGCGTCGTTGCTCGTCTTCGGCCGACTGTCTGACCACATCGGACGCCGTCCGGTGCTGCTGGCCGCGATCGCAGTGCAGGCCGCAACCATGCTCGTATTCGCGACGGCCGATGGCGTACCCGAGTTGCTCGTGGCTCGCGTGATCCAAGGCCTGTCGACCGGTGCGGCCGCGGGCGCCATCGGCGCCGGCATGCTCGACATCAACCGGGCCAAGGGAACTATCGCCAACGCGGTCGCTCCCATGACCGGCACCGCGACCGGGGCGCTCGTGTCCGGGCTCGCAGTGCAATTCCTCCCGGCCCCGACGCACCTGGTATACCTCGCCCTATTCGTAATCTTCTTGTTGCAGGGCGTTGGCGTCGCGCTGATGGCCGAGACATCGACGCCGATTTCCGGTGCTGTGGCTTCATTGCGCCCACGCTTCGCGCTGCCGTCGGCGGTTCGCCGGCCGATGCTCGTTGCCGCGCCGGCCCTGGTGGCGGTGTGGGCGCTCGCCGGCCTGTACGGGTCACTCGGCCCCGCCGTCGTACGGCTCATCACCGGCTCGAGTTCGTTCGTGCTGGCCGGACTTGCGTTGTTCACCCTCGCCGGCAGCGCGGTGGTATCGGTTTTCCTGCTTCGCAACGCCGCACCACGCGGCGTGATGACGTTCGGCGGAATCGCGCTCGTGGTTGGCGTCGGAATGACGCTGGTCGCCATCGATGCGCGGTCGGCTGCGCTCTTCTTCATCGGGGCCGTCATCGCTGGCGCCGGATTCGGTTCGGGCTTCCAAGGCGCGATCCGCACCATCGTCCCGCTGGCGGCACCGCATGAGCGGGCCGGCGTGCTGTCCATCGTGTACGTCATCTCGTACCTCGCGATGGGTCTGCCGGCCGTGGTCGCCGGCTTCCTGGTCGTCGACGGTGATGGATTGTTGCCGACGGCGCGCGGTTACAGCATTGCGGTGATGGCGCTTTCTGCCCTGGCGCTGCTCGGACTGATCCGGCCGAGCCGGCGGCCGGCGCGCGTCGAAACGCCCGAGCGCACGGTCGGCGATCCGAAGCGTGCCGCGGCCGTAACGTGCGAAATGCCCGAGCTGGCGGACGCTCGCTGAGCGCGACGTCGTCCGAGCCTACGGGACGACGGTAACCGGCCACCGCGCAATGCGGACGAGATGCGTGGCGATCGATCCGATAAAACGGTGGCCGGCCTGCGTCGACGCGCCGACGACGACGGCATCGACCCGCAACTCGTCGGCGACGCGTGCGATGACCTGCACCGGACTGCCGGTCCGCTCGATAAAGCTGGCCTCAATGCCGATGCGGCCAGCGTTGCTCCGGATGAGTTCACGAATCTCCTCGGCGACACTGTCCGCAGCCTGCTGAACTGGCCCGGCGAGGCTGGGATTGAACCCGGTCAGCGCGCTCGCGGTCCGGACGAACAGACAGATGATGCGCGCGTTCTGGCGTCGAGCCAGGCCGGCCGCGTACGCACCGGCACGCATCGACGTCTCCGATCCGTCGATCGCGACCAGAATGATCGCCGGTCCATCGCCGTGGTATCCCACGCCCCACAGTTTGCCGGCTCGATGACGATCTCGCGAGATCGCATCTGCAGCCGTTCGGCCACGGTCGGTGCCAAGACCTTTGCCCGCACCGACCGCGGCCGCCGCTAGACCTGCGGGCTCGCGGTCGGCTCCGCGTCCGCCGCGCGTGCCGTGTGCCGAGCCTCGCCTCCGTCGTAGGTCGTATAGGTGTACGGGTTCGGGACGCGTTCCGCGGTCGGCAGCTCCGGATACATGCTCTGCTGCCAGGCCTCCTCGCCCATGGTGGAGCGGGCGTAGTCGACGGTGTTGGCGACGGCGGCCTTAGCGGCGGCCAGGTCCATCCCGATGAGTTGGTGCGCGTGT
>DASQPR010000362.1:0-3351 GCA_035643815.1 Micromonosporaceae bacterium
TCGCGTCCGATGCATCGGCCCCGCCGCGACCGCCGCGACGGCAGCGACCCCGAAAGGCGCGCGTCGCCGCTCTGTTCGTCGGCGTCGTCATCGGGCTTTTCGGCCTGTTCGCGTTCCCGGCCGGTGCCGCCCAGGCACACGCAGCACTCGTACGAACCAGTCCGGCGCAAGGATCCATCGTGACGACCGCGCCGAGCGAAATCGTGATCACCTTCTCCGAGGTCGTTCAGCCGGTGCCGACGCGCATCACGGTGATTGCTCCGGACGGCAAGCGCATCGACTCCGGCAATCCGCGGGTGCAGGGCGACGACATGCACATCCCGGTGCGTACGAACGTGTCCGGTGGAACCTATCTGGTCAGCTACCGGGTGATCTCGGCCGATAGCCACCCGGTCGGCGGCGGGTTCACCTACTCGGTCGGCGCCCCGTCGCCGGGCGGTGCGCCGAAGCCGGTCAACGGCGGCGAGACCAGCAAGATCGTCGCGACCGGTGTCTCGGTCATGCAATTCGTCGGCTTCGTTGGCTTGATTCTCGTGCTCGGTCCGGCGATGGTGCTGATCGCGCTCTGGCCGCGGCGGCTCGACCGTCGCCAGCCGATCCGGATCGTGTACGGCGGGCTTGGCCTCATCGCCATCGCCGCGATCGCCGGCCTCTACCTCCAGGCTCCGTACGACAGCGGGGGGAGTCTCGCATCGGTTACGGGTGCCGATCTGTCCGACGTGTTCGACTCGCACTTCGGGCAGGCATACCTGGTCCGGCTGGCGCTCGTGGTGATCATCGGCTTCCTGCTACGGCCGGTGCTGGCCGGCAAGGGTACGAAGACGGAGCACGTTCTGCTGGCGGTGCTCGGCGCGGTCGGTGTCGGTACGTGGGCGCTCGCCGGCCATCCGGGCGCCTCGGATGTCGCACCGCTCACCACGGTCGCCGACGTCGCGCATCTGGCGAGCGTGGGCATCTGGATCGGCGGCCTGGTCATGCTCGCGGCGTTCCTCCTGCGCCGGGCGAATGTCCGCGAACTCAGCGCGATCCTCCCGGTGTGGTCGAACTGGGCCATGCTCGCCGTGACCGTGCTGGTGCTCTCCGGCACGGCGCAGGCGTTGATCGAGATCGGCACCGTACACGCGCTGCTGCACACCACGTACGGGCAGCTGGTCATCGCTAAGGTGCTGTTGCTGGCGGTGATTCTCGCGTCCGCTCAGGCCGCCCGCCTCCTTGTCCAGCGGCATGCGGGCGTACCGGCGGCATTGCTGGCCGAGCCCGGAGCGGACGCCGCGGTGACCGATGAAGCGGCCGAGGAAGCTCAGGTCCCGGTGACCGTTGGCGCCCTTATCGGCGGGGACCGCGGCGTGCACGCCGGCATCCGCCGCGACGGCGCCGGGCCAGGATCCAGCGACGGTGCCGGCGCGACGTTCGGTGCCGACGACGACGGACGAGGCGGCGACGACGACGAACACGACGGTGACGACGAGTACGAAGACGACGAGTACGAAGACGACGAAGGCGATGAAGGCGACGACGATTACGAGGAGTCCGGCGACGAGGTCGGTGATGAAGAGTCGGCCGAGGTCGCGCCGAGCCGTGGCCTCGACGCCGGCATCCTGCGCCGGCTGCGCCGGTCGGTTCTGATCGAGATCGCGGTCGCGATCGCGGTTCTCGTAGCGACGGCCGTCCTCGTGCAGTCGTCGCCCGGTCGGGCCGCCGATGCCAACGCCAACCTCAATGCGGCATCCCAGGGCCTCGTCACGTTGAACAGCCCGATCTACTCGCTGCAGGTCGACTTCTCCCAGTCGGGCGGCAACACCGAGATCCACATGTATGCGTCGAATCTGCAGGGCGTACCGATCAAGATCGACGAGTGGAAGGTGACGGCGACGTTGCCGTCGCAGAACCTGGGCCCGATCCCGGCCGGCGTCACCCCGATCACCGATTCGCACGCCACGGGCGAGATCAATCTGACGGTGCCCGGTCGGTGGACGTTTGCGTTCACGCTGCGAACATCCGACGTCGACGAGGCAACCGTTCAGACCACGGTGCCGATCAACTGATCGGTGTCCCCGCAACAAGACACGAAGGCCGGCCCACGGTCGTGGTCCGGCCTTCGTGCTCGGTGCAGCTGTGGCGGTTACGACGCGGACGAACCGGCCTCGTCCTGGCGCGTCTCGACGATGTGCGTTGGCGTGTTGTGTACGGCCGGGACGCTGCCCAGCCGCCCGGCCTGGAAGTCGTCGAACGCGGTGATGAGTTCGGCGCGGGTGTTCATCACGAACGGGCCCATGAACGCGACCGGCTCGCGGATCGGGCGGCCGCCGAGCAGCAGCACGTCCAGGTTCGGAGACCGGCTCTCCTGCTGCTTGTCGGCTGTGATGGTGATCGTGTCACCGTTGCCGAACACAGCGAGCTGACCCATCTGGAACGGGCGACCGTTCGGGCCGACCGAGCCGCGTCCGGCCAGGCCATACGCCAGCGCGTTGAAGTCCGACCGCCACGGCATGGTCAGCTGGGCGCCCGGGCTCAGCGTCGCGTGGATCAGGGTGATCGGCGTGTACGTCGATCCGGGACCGGCGTGACCCGCCACATCGCCGGCGATGACGCGCAGCAGGACGCCACCGTCCTCAGAGGCGAGCAACGCCGATTCGTTAGCGCGGAGGTCCTGATAGCGCGGCGGGACCATCTTCTGTGCGCGGGGCAGGTTCACCCAGAGCTGGATGCCGTGGAAGAGTCCGCCGCTTACGACGAGCTCCTCGGGCGGCGTCTCGATGTGCAGGATGCCGCCGCCAGCGGTCATCCACTGCGTGTCGCCGTTGGTGATCACTCCGCCGCCACCATTGGAGTCCTGGTGGACGAACGTGCCATCCATGATGTACGTCACCGTCTCGAACCCACGGTGTGGGTGCCATGGCGTGCCCTTGGGCTCGCCGGGGGCGTAGTCCACCTCGCCCATTTGATCCATGTGTACGAACGGGTCGAGGTCGGCGAGATCGACACCGGCGAACGCCCGGCGCACCGGGAACCCTTCGCCCTCGAAGCCGCTCGGTGCCGTGGTTACCATGCGAACCGGCCGCGGGCGCGCCGCCACCGGGTCCGGCGTGGCCAAGCGCGGCAGCACGGTGATGTCGGAAACGGTGACCGCTGGCATGACGTCCTCCCTGTTGTTAACGGTAGTCCGCCCGTTGGTCGGGCGATCCTCCGTAGGTCAAGAATTATTTGACGCGGAAAGTATCTGCCTTGCGGAACAACCGGCTCAGGGCCGTTATGCCCTTGTGTCCGACGCCACACGAGCCAGGTCAGCGAGGCCGGTCGGGCGGCCACCGACCTCACGACCGGGGACGGCGGGAGGATCAAGCGCGGGTC
>DASQPR010000363.1:0-4478 GCA_035643815.1 Micromonosporaceae bacterium
ATGCCGACCGTGGCCGAGATGACGACCCCGTCGAAAAGCTCACGGAGAAGGTCGGCGTCATAGCGGGATTCGCCCCATGAATTCGAGACCAGACCGGTCGCGATGCCGTGATCGCGGGCCCGCCGAACGACGGCGATCATGGCGAGATTTGGCCCCGCTCCGCTCATGAGGCGCTCGATCAGATTCGCGGCGTCGACGCCAAGCACGCCGGCCATCCGCGCCTCGAACTCCGGCTCGGATATCGAGCCCAATTCCAGACCTATCAACGCTTCCCGCGCCCGGACGTCATGGACGAACGCATGCCGCACGACCCCTGGTTGCAGGCCCTCGCGCGCGCAGAACACATCGAACGACCGGAAGACGTCCGTGGTGAGCACGCCACCCCAGTCGACGAGCAGCCCGCACGGGCGCTCGCCGTCGACGTCGGATCCGGCGGCGGCCGACGCATTAGCCGCCGCCATCCCGGTCTCAGGCATACTTGCGCAGTTCCCGACGCGCGAGCGATCGGCGGTGCACCTCATCCGGACCGTCGGCGAGACGCAGCGTCCGAGCGTGCGACCAGAGCGACGCGAGCGGGAAATCCTGACTCACACCGCCGGCGCCGTGGGCCTGGATCGCCTTGTCCAGCACCCATTCGGTCATCAGTGGTGTGGCGATCTTGATCGCCTGAATCTCGGTGTGGGCACCCCGGTTGCCGACCGTGTCCATCAGCCATGCGGTCTTGAGCACCAGGAGGCGTGCCTGCTCGATCCGTACCCGCGATTCGGCGATCCACTCGCCGATTACGCCCTGGTCGGCGAGCTGCGAGCCGAACGCGACGCGATCGAGGACACGACGACACATCAACTCAAGGGCACGCTCGGCCATACCGATCAGCCGCATGCAGTGATGGATGCGGCCGGGGCCGAGCCGCGCCTGGGCGATCGCAAATCCTTCGCCCTCCCCGGCGATGACGTTAGACACCGGCACCCGTACGTCGGCAAAGACGATCTCGGCGTGCCCGCCATGCGGCCCGTCGTCGTAACCGAATACCGTCAGGCCGCGTTTCACATCGACGCCGGGCGTGTCCCGCGGCACCAGAATCTGACTCTGCTGACGATGCCGTTCGGCGCTCGGATCGGTCTTGCCCATCAGGATGAGTATCTTGCAGCGGTCGCTCATCGCACCGGATGACCACCACTTCCGGCCATTGATGACATACTCGTCGCCGTCGCGCTCGATGCGGGTGGCGATGTTGGTGGCGTCCGACGACGCCACCTCCGGCTCGGTCATGCAGAACGCCGACCGGATCTCACCGGCCAGCAGCGGTTCGAGCCAGCGGCGCTTCTGCTCCTCGGTGCCGAACGTGGCGAGCACTTCCATGTTGCCGGTGTCCGGCGCGGCGCAGTTGAACACCTCCGGCGCGAGGTGTGGGCTGCGACCCATGATCTCGCAGAGTGGCGCGTACTGGAGATTGGTGATGCCGCCACCGCGCCCTGAGTGCGGCAGGAACAGGTTCCACAGGCCCTCCGAGCGCGCCTTGGCCTTCAACTCCTCCATCAGCGGGGGCGTCGCCCAGCGCGGACCCTCGGCAACCTGCTCTTCGAACGCCTGCTCGTTCGGATAGATGTAGGTGTCCATGAAGGCGAACAGCCGGTCCCGCAACTCCAGCGTCTTCGCGTCGAATTCGAAGTCCATCACGCCTCCACGAGGTTGTCAGTGCGCATGTTGATCCGTGTGCCGGCCGGCCGTCAGGTGATCGCTATCGTCGTCGATCGGGTCGCCGTGCAGCACCGCCAAGCCCTTCTCGGCCAACGGGACGACGACATCGCCCATGTGCGCGAATCCGCCGCCAACGGTCTGTCCCTGGCTGTAGCGGTAGTGGATGCCCTCGGCAATCACCGCGAGCTTGAAGAAACCGAATGCGTGATACCACGGCAGTCGACCGAGGTCGACGTCGCGACGCGCGGCGTAGCGTGCGATGAGTTCACTTCCGGTCGGAAAGCCGCTGTCCGGTGTGACGGCTTGATTCAGCGTCCCGCGCGGCA
The DNA here is from genome assembly GCA_035643815.1 of Micromonosporaceae bacterium. Taxonomy (GTDB): domain Bacteria; phylum Actinomycetota; class Actinomycetes; order Mycobacteriales; family Micromonosporaceae; genus DASQPR01. Next base: position 2,028 of record DASQPR010000363.1, read on the forward strand.
TCGTGCCGACGCCATCCCAATACACGAGGAGCAGACCGAGATCCGCGAGGGGATCGCCCAGCGTGGCCATTTCCCAGTCGAGTACGGCCGCCACGCGGTCGTGGTCGTCGACGATGGCGTTGTCCAGACGATAGTCGCCGTGCACGATCGCCGGCGCGCCGCTGAGCGGAATGTCGGCGGCCAGCCGTTCTTGCAATTCTCCGATGCCGGGGAGATCCCGACTCCGCGATGCCGCAAGCTGCTTGCCCCACCGTACGACCTGGCGTTGCAGGTATCCGTCCGGCCGGCCGAAGTCGCCGAGGCCCACGGCGACCGGATCCACGTCGTGCAGATCGGCGAGGACATCGATGATGTTGTGAGCGATCGCCGTGGCGCGCGGAACCGTCAAAGCGGATGTCTGCGCGCTGCCGCGGTAGACCATACCGGCCACGAACTGCATCACGTAGAACGGCGCCCCGATCACGTCGGAGTCTTCGCACAACAGGTACGTAGCCGGCACCGGCACCGACGTCGGACCGAGCGCGGTCATCACCCGGAACTCCCGGGACATGTCGTGCGCCGTCGCGAGTACGTGGCCGAGCGGCGGTCGCCGTACGACGAACTCGCTCGTGCCGTCGGTCACGACGTACGTCAGATTCGACTTGCCGCCTTCCACCCGTTCGGCCCGCAGCGGACCCCGAGAACGCTGGCCGGTCGGCGAATCCGATGGCCGCGAGTCGAGATATGACCGCAGCCGCACCAGGTCAAGTCCGGGCAACTCGACGGAGTCACGTACGGCAGGATCGGTCATGCGTCCACCGCGACGACGACGCGGCCGGTCGTTTCCCCGGCCGCCAGTCTGGCCAGGCCGGCCGGTGCTTGCGTAAACGGCACGATCTCGCTCGCCAGTGGCACCGCGACACCTTCGTTGGCCAGCGCGGACAGCGCTCCATGGGCGTCCACAATGGACTTCGGATCGTGGCGTTTGTAAAGCCCCCAGTGGAGCCCGACGATCGAATAGTTCTTGATGAGGGCATGGCTCACGACCGCGGACGGGATGTCGCCGCTGGCGAATCCGATGACCAGCAGCCGACCCTCGAAGGCGATGCACTTGGTCGAGCGCGCGAACGTGTCGCCGCCGGCCGGATCGTAGATGACGTCCGCGCCCCGGCCGCCGGTCGCATCCTTGACCGCGGCCACGAAGTCGTCCGCCCGCCGATCGATCACAACGTCGGCACCGAGATCGGCCGCGACGCCCGCCTTCGCCGGTCCGCCGGCCACGCCGATCACCCGCGCTCCGGCCGCCTTGCCCAGCTGTACGGCCGCGCTGCCGACCCCGCCGGCGGCGGCGTGCACGAGCAGGGTCTCGCCCGCCTTGAGCCCGGCGCGACGATGCAGGCCGAACCACCCGGTCTGGTATGCGATGTGGAAAGAGGCCGCCTGCGCGTTATCGAGAGCGGCCGGCGCCGGCAATGCATCGGCTGCGTCCATCAACGCGAACTCGGCCAGGCCGCCGCCCGCGGGCGAGCCGAGGACACGATCCCCGATCGACGGCGCCACGACGTCCGGACCGGCCGCGACGACGGTGCCGCACAGCTCGACCCCCGGCGTGAACGGCAGCGGCGGCCGCACCTGATAGAGGCCACGACACATGAGGACGTCGGGAAAGTTCAGCGCGACGGCAAGCACCTTTACAAGCACCTGTCCCGGCCCGGGCGTTGGATCGGCGGCGTCGTCGACCAGCCGCATCACGTCGATCGGCTCGCCGAGTGTGGACACCTGCCAGGCCTTCATCGTGCCGCTTCCTCGGTATGGGTGGCGGCGGTCGACGCGGTAGTCCCGTCCGCTCCCACGCCGCCCGCTCCCGCTCCTGCGCCGTCCGCTTCCGCTTCGGCGGAGATCATTCGTTGGAGTTTGCGCATCTGGCCCTGCCACCGGTCCGGATCGGCCGCCCGGGCTGCGTAGTAGCCGGCGACCTCGGGATGCGGCAGGATCAGGAAACCGCCATCGGCCAGACCGGCAACCACCGCGTCCGCGGCCTGCTCCGGACTGATCGATTCGGCGCCGAGCAAAAGCTTTCCGGCCGTACCGGACGCCTCCAGCATCGCCGTGCGTACGCCTTGCGGGCACAGCGCCTGTACGGTCACGCCACGGTCGGCGTACGTGATCTGCATCCACTCGGCGAACGCCAGCGCGCCGTGTTTCGTCACCGAGTACGGCGCCGACCCGAGCATCGTCAGCAGACCGGCGGCCGACACCGTGGCGAGGAAGTGGCCGCGACCACGTTCCAGCCAGTCCGGCAGGAGCGCGCGAGCCGCCCGTACGTGTGCCATGACGTTGACCTGCCAGGCCAGATCCCAGTCATCCTCGGGCGCTTCGGGTCCGCCACCCGTACCGACGCCGGCGTTGGCACAGAACAGGTCGATCGCGCCGAGATGAGCCCGGGCCGTGTCGACGAGCGCCTGCGCGCCG
>DASQPR010000364.1:0-4900 GCA_035643815.1 Micromonosporaceae bacterium
CGGCCGACTTGCGCGCGCTCTGGGCACGCCCGTCGATGCACGCCGTGATCTCGTCGTCGGGCGTGCCGAACGGGATGTCGTCGATGCTCTTGGCGTCGCCGAACGGGTTGTCGGCCGATTCGCGGAATGCTTCGAAGCCGCGCTCAATCGAGCTGCGAGACACCGCCGTCCAATAGATCTTGGCCGGACCGAATCCGGCATCGGTGGCCATCTCGGCGGCGCGCATCGCGACCCGGTGCGCCTGGATGTGATCCGGGTGCCCGTAGAAGCCGAACGTGTCGTACGTGACGAGGACCTGCGGCCGGACCTCGTCGAACACGGGAAGCAGCAGCTTCGCGGCGTCGTCGACGTCGGCTTGCCAGAAGCAGCGGGGGTGCTCGTTCTCCTTGAGGCCCATCATCCCGGAGTCCCGGTAGTGGCCAGCGCCACCGAGGAAGCGATGATCGGTGACGCCGAGGGCCTCGCACGCGAGGTCAAGCTCGTGAATGCGCCAGCCGCCGAGCTGATCGGCCTCGGCCGGGGATAGCTGGGACAGCGCCGGCACGTGGATTTCGCCCTCTTCACCGAGCGTGCAGGTGACCAGGCTGACGTGGGCGCCGTTGGCGGCGTAGTGAGCCATGGTCGCCCCGGTGGCGACGGTCTCGTCGTCGGGGTGCGCGTGTACGAACATGATCCGGCGCGCCGAGTCGCGAGCGGCAGGGTTGGCGGTCACCCAGCAACTCTAGCCGTTGGCGGCGGGCCACCTGGGCTGGTGCGTACCGATGATCGTCGGGTCGGCGCCAGGTCCGCCCGCCCCCACGTCGCAACCGGCCGAAACCACATCGCCACGCCGGCGCGGCGCACTGCCAAGCGGCCCCCGCATTACAAAATCGCGAAGAATTCCCGCGCTCGATTGGGCGAACGGGGGCTCGATCGACACGCCGGCAAGGGTCCGACCTGCGCCTTTCCGCGAGATCGGTAGCCGGATCGCAACTGAGCGGAGTTTCCGCGCGAATCGCGCGGTGGCGGCATCATTGTCGCCATGGAGTACCCGGAACTCGCCGCCCGTACCCGCAGATTTTCCTATGGCGCTCCGCGCGCGGTGACCGTCGGATCCGACGGCGCGCGAGTCGCATTCCTGCGCTCGCCTGGCCCCGAAGATCCGACCGACGGGCTCTACGTGTTCGACGTCGCCACCGGACAAGAACGGCTCGTCGCCGATCCCATTGCGTTGCTCGGCGAGGCCTCGGCCGAGCTCACGCCGGCCGAGCGCGCGCTCCGCGAGCGGACGCGCCTGTCCGCCGCTGGCATCGGTACGTTCGCGACCGACCCGAAAGCGACCGTGGCCGCGTTCACCCTTGGCGGCACACTGTTCCGGGCCGACCTGCGCACCGGCGAGGTTGGGCCGGCGGCGGCGCTGGGCGGCGCGATCGACCCGCGGCCCGACCCGACCGGACAACGCATCGCGTACGTGTCGACTGACAGTGGTGACGCCGCCCTCCGGGTGACGAGTGCGACCAGCAACGATCCGGCCTCGGACGTGCTCATCGCCGGCGAGGCGGGCATCTCATGGGGGCTGGCCGAATTCATCGCGGCCGAAGAGTTCGCCCGTTATCGCGGCTATTGGTGGTCGCCGGACGGCACGGCCCTGCTCGCGGCGCGCGTCGACGAAGCGCGCGTGAATCGCTGGCACCTGTCCGACCCGACCGATCCCGGTGCCGAGCCGCGAACGATTGCCTATCCGCACGCCGGATCGGCGAACGCCGAGGTGAGCCTCCATCTGCTCGATCTGGACGGCGGCTGGGTGGACGTGCACTGGGACCGGGAGACGTATCCCTATGTGGTCGCGGTGTCGTGGACGGAGACCGGTGGGCCGCTGATCACCGTACTGCGACGGTTGCAGCAGCACGGACTCGTCTTGGCGGTCGATCCACGAACGGGCGAGACGCAGGTCCACGCCGAGTTGGCCGACCCACGGTGGGTCGAGCCGATCGACGGCACGCCGACGTACCTGCCCGACGGACGAGTTCTGGTCGGCGGCGAGTTGGCCCACGACGGGTACGACGCGCGTTGCTTGTTCGCCGACGGCACGCTGGTCAGCCCGCCCGGGCTCTACGTACGCCGGGTGTGCGGGCGCATCGACGGCGGCGACCTGATCGTCGAGGCGTCCGACGGCGAGCCGAGCGAGCAGCACCTGTTCCGGGTCAGCGTGGGCGCCGGTATGTCCGGTGTGGACGTCGCCCGATTGACCAGCGCCTCCGGCGTACATACAGGGGTGGTGGGCGGCGCGACACTCGTGATCGGAGCCGCCTCGTTGGACCACGCCGGCACCCGCTGGACCGTGCACCGTGTCGGCCGGCCGGCCGACCGGTCATCCGACCGGCCAGCGGATCTGACATCGCAGCGACCGATCCCCAAGTCCGGTCGGACCGATGGCCTCAGCGAGCCGACGACAGAGCTGCCGCTCACGCCGGGCATCGGGCGTCCATCGGCTATCGGCATCGGTGTCGCGGCATCGGACGCTCTGCTGAGCCCGGTCGGCGAGCTGGCCAATCTCGCGGCCACGCCGCCGTACGCGCCACGACCAGCGCTGGAGCGCGTCACCGATCGCCGAATTCCGGCCAGCGTCGTCTACCCGCGCAGCCATGTCGGCGGCCGCCGCCTTCCGGTGCTGGTCGACATCTACGGCGGGCCGGGCCACCAGGAGGTCGTCGCCGCACGGGCGCGCTATCTCGACCGGCAGTGGTGGGCCGATGCCGGCTTCGCCGTGGTCACGATCGACAACCGTGGTACGCCCGGCGTGGCTCCGAGCTTTGAGAAGGTGATCCATCGGCGGATGACCGATGTCGTCCTCGGCGACCAGGTCGACGCGTTGCATGCGCTGGCCGACAAGCAGACGGACCTCGACCTCGGCCGCGTGGTGATCCGTGGTTGGTCCTTTGGCGGTTGGCTGTCCGCACTGGCTGCGCTCAAACGGCCGGACATCTACCGAGCCGCGGTCGTCGGTGCGCCGGTCACGGACTGGGAGCTCTACGACACGGCGTACACCGAGCGATACCTCGGCCTGCCCGGTGACGGTTCGGAGGTGTACGCCCACCACAGCCTCGTCGAGCTTGCGCGCGAAGGGGTCCGGCCGGGCGAACCGACGAGCCCGATGCTGCTCGTGCACGGCTTCGCCGACGACAACGTGGTCGCGGCGAACACCCTGCGGCTGTCGGCCGCGTTGCTTGCCACCGGTCGACCACATTCGATGATCCCGTTGCCGGGCGCGTCGCACATGGCCGCTGGTGGCTTGCGCGAAGCATTGATGCGTCTCGAGCTGCGATTCCTGCGCGATGCACTCGGGCTCGCCGACGACTAGTAGATGTCAAAGCGCCTGGACCGTTGGTCGGCGCACGTCGTGTGGACGCGGCACCGCAGCGCTGGACCGACGCTCGGCGCACTTCGTCTGGACGCGGCACCGCAAGCGCCAGACCGACGTCCGCCGTATAAGTGCCATCCGTGTCTGACCCGTTACCGTTCGATCGGTAGGGCCAGGTCAGACGATTGCAAGGGCCGGCGGTCTCGTCGCGTTCAGGGTCGGCGCATATGGTCGGCACATGACTCAATTCGACGCGGCGACAGCGGCGGTTGAGGCGGCCATCGCCGCCGGAGCCCGCTATGCCGACGCGCGTGTGATGCATCGACGCACCGAGTCGATGTCCGCGCGCAACGGTGACATCGAGGAACTCGAACAGAACGAGAGCGCCGGCATCGGGGTCCGGGCGCTGGTGGGATCCGGGTGGGGTTTCTACGCCGTACCCGATATCTCGGACGCCGCCGCACGGGCCGCGGGCGCGGAGGCCGCGGCAATCGCGGCCGCCAGCGCGACTGTCGGTGGGCCGCCGGTCGAGCTGGTCGGTTCGACGCCAAGGACGGATTCGTGGGAGTCGGCCTATGCGGTCGACCCGCTGTCCGTCGCGCTGTCGGACAAAGGCGACCTGCTGGTACGGGTGACCGGCGACATGCACCGGGCCGGCGGCGACCAATCGACCGGCCTCTACCAGATCTGGGACACCACCAAGTGGTTCGTGTCGTCCGAGGGACACCGCATCGACCAGCACTTCCGCGAGTGCGGCGGGGGCATCTCGACCACCGTCATCGGCGAGGGCGAGACGCAGCGGCGGTCCTACCCGTCGTACCGCGGCCAGTACGGCACCCGCGGCTGGGAGCTGATCACCGAGCTTGACCTGGCCGCACACGGCGAACGGATCGTCGACGAGGCCCGGGCGCTGCTGACCGCCCCGCTGTGCCCGGCCGGCGAAACGACGCTGATCCTTGGCGGCGAGCAGATGGCCCTGCAGATTCACGAGTCGGTCGGCCACGCCATCGAGCTGGACCGGATCCTCGGCTGGGAAGCGGCGTACGCCGGGACGTCCTGGCTCGATCTCGCCCAGCTCGGCTCGCTGCGTTATGGCTCCGAGCTGATGAACATCGTGATCGATCCCCGGATCCCGGGTGCGCTCGGCTCGTTCGGGTACGACGACGAGGGCACGATCGCGGCACCCCGGGACGCCGTACGCAACGGGATCTGGGTCGGCGTCCTGGCCGGCCGTGACTCGGCCAGCGTCGCCGGCCTCGACTACGCCGGATCCGTACGCTCCGACGGCTGGGCCCGGCTGCCGATGGTCCGGATGACGAACGTCGGCCTCGAGCCCGGCCCGCACACGCTGGACGAGATGATCGCGGCCACCGACGACGGCATCATGATGGACTTCAACCGGTCCTGGTCGATCGACGACCGGCGACTCAACTTCCAGTTCGGCTGCGAGATCGGCTGGGAGGTGAAGGGCGGCAAGCGCGGCAAGATGCTGCGCAATCCGACGTACACCGGCATTGGTCCGAAGTTCTGGCAGTCGATGGACATGCTGTCGTCGGAGAG
>DASQPR010000365.1:0-5743 GCA_035643815.1 Micromonosporaceae bacterium
CGTTGCCGACCGCGCCGGCCCCGCCGGCGACAAGGACAACGCGACCGGCGAGAGTGCCCGGTCCCAGCCGCGTCGGACCGTCCTCGGTAACCGTGAGGCACCGGTGAGCGGTGATGAACGGGATACCGAGCGAGGCACCGAGATCGTACGACGCCAGATCGGGCAGCGTCGCGACGTGCCGGGCCGGAACGATGGCGTAGTCCTGGGCGGTCCCGTCGGGACGTTGGTGGGCGGCCTCCCATACCCAGACGCGCAGCCCGTGCAGCGCCGCCTCGACTCCGGAGCCGACCGCGTCGACGATTCCGGCGCCGTCCTGTCCCGGCACCTGCGCGGGATCTACCGGGCGGCGAGTGTCGCCGCCCTGGCGTGCCTTCCAGTCGGTCGGATTCACCCCGGAACGGTGCATCCGAACCCGCACCTCGCCCGGCCCAGGCTCCCGGATCGGCCGCTGGACTCCCTGCAGGACCTCGGGTCCGCCGGTCTGCGTGTAGACGACCGCACGTGCGTTGGCGACGGTGGACCGCATGTCGGGACGTGTTCGGTCGGCCGTCTCCGCGTGGTCAGACATGGTGACTCCTTCCCTCACGGGTCCAGCATCGCGTACTTATGGCGGCTTGGCCCGCGGGCCGGCCGATGTCACGACAGGCCGCTCGTGCTCGACCGAGGACTGGCCCGCCGAGGCCGAACGCTGGCGTCCGATGATCCACTGAAGTGGACGATCCGCCTTGGAATACGGCGGCGATCGTCCACGCTGACGGATCATGGCCCGCTGCCATGGAACGTGGCTGGCGGTAGCCCGAGGCCGTGGGCGCGTCAATTAATGATTGGTTGTGCCCCCGGTGGGAGTCGAACCCACACTGGCGGAGGTTTGAGCTCCGTGCCTCTGCCGATTGGGCTACGGGGACGTCGGCTCGGATAGCCTACCCATTACGCTGTGCGACGCGACACCCGCAGGCCGGTGTCGCGAACAACCGCGGTTAGGGGAGTTGGGTCACGTGGCCGAGAACCGTGCGCCGGAGCATCGCCCGCGCGTGTTGATCGCCGAAGACGAGGCGCTCATCCGGCTCGACCTCGCCGAAATGCTCGTCGAGGAGGGCTACGACGTCGTCGGCGAGGCCGGTGACGGCGAGACGGCCGTACGGCTGGCCGAGGAACGGCACCCCGACCTGATCATCCTCGACATCAAGATGCCGATCATGGACGGTCTCGAGGCGGCCGAACGTATCGCGGCCGCCCGTATCGCCCCGATCATCATCCTCACCGCGTTCAGCCAGCGTGAACTGGTCGAGCGCGCGCGCGAAGCCGGCGCCATGGCGTACCTGGTCAAGCCGTTCCAGAAGAGCGACCTGGTCCCGGCGATCGAGATTGCGCTGTCCCGCTTCGCCGAGCTCTCCGCTCTGGAGGCCGAAGTCGCGACGCTGACCGACCGGTTGGAGACGCGCAAGGCGGTCGAGCGGGCCAAGGGCGAGCTGATGGCCAAGTACCAGATGACCGAGCCGCAAGCGTTCAAGTGGATCCAGCGCACCGCCATGGACCACCGGTTGACGATGCGCGATGTCGCCGACCGCATCCTGGCCGAGGCGGCCGCCTCCGACCTCCCGTAGGTTGCGGCCCGCCGAACTCGGGCTCTCGATCATTTGCCGGGTACGTCCCCAGCCAAGCCGCCGCACGGCGGAGGCGATTGTCGGAGGCGGCGACTAGGCTCGCCAGACGTGAGCACAACACCGGCCGCGACCGCGCCAGTCCCGACAACCCCGGAGCCAACGACGCCGGAGGCGCCAACCCCTGAGCCAACTACCGCGGCGCCCACGACGCCCGGGGCCAGCGCACTGGGGTCATCGCTCGGGTCCACGCCGACCAGCTCGGGCAAGTTGCTCTTGCTCGACGGGCACTCGCTGGCCTACCGGGCGTTCTTCGCGCTGCCGGTGGAGAATTTCTCGACCTCGACGGGCCAGCCGACCAACGCCGTCTATGGCTTTACGTCGATGCTCATCAATGTCCTTCGCGACGAGAAACCTTCGCACATCATCGTGGCGTTCGACGTGTCGCGCCAATCGTTCCGGACCGAGCGCTACGCGGAATACAAGGCCGGCCGCGCGACCACGCCGACCGATTTCACTGGCCAGGTCGCGCTCGTGAAGGAGGTGCTCGCCGCGCTGCGAATCCCGGTGGTCGAGGCGCCGGGCTATGAGGCGGACGATGCGATCGCGACGCTGACGCGCGAAGGCCGCGAGGCCGGCCTTGAGGTGTTGATCTGCTCCGGTGACCGGGACGCGTTCCAGCTTGTGGGGGATCACACCACGGTGCTCTACCCGATCCGCGGCGTGTCCGAGCTGTCGCGGATGACTCCCGAGGCGGTCGAGGCCCGTTATGGCATCGGCCCGCAGCAGTATCGCGATCTTGCCGCGCTGGTTGGCGAGTCGAGTGACAACCTGCCGGGCATCGCCGGCGTCGGCCCGAAGACGGCCGCGAAGTGGATCACGACGTACGGCGGGCTCGACGGCGTCGTGGCGCACGTCGACGAGATCAAGGGCAAGGCCGGCGACGGGCTGCGGGCCGGCCTCGCCGACGTGTTGCGCAACTACGAGCTGAACCGCCTCGTCGACGACCTCGACCTCTCCGTCAAGCCGACCGACGCCGTCTGGCACGGCTGGGATCGCGAGCAGGTGCATCAGGTCTTCGACACCCTGCAGTTCCGAGTGCTCCGCGAGCGGCTGTATCAATATCTTGAAGCGGTCGAGCCGGAGGCCGAGGGCGGGTTTGATCTTGACACCGCGATCCTGCGCAGCGGGGAGGTCGCCCGCTGGCTCGACGAGTATGTCGGCGCCGACCCGGTGGGCGTCGCCGTAACCGGCACGTTTGGCCGCGGCGCCGGCGCCCTCACCGGTGTCGCGATCGCGACCGGCGGCGGCCACGCCGGCTGGTTCGATCCGGTGTCGCTCGATCCGGCCGACGACGCGGCGATCGCGTCATGGTTCGGCGATCCGAAGCGGCTCAAGGTGATTCACGATGCGAAGCCGGTGCTCCTGGCCGCGGCCGGCCATGGTTGGTCGCTGGCCGGTCTTTACCGGGACACGGCGCTGGCGGCTTATCTCGCCCGGCCGGATCAGCGCTCGTACGACCTGACCGACCTCGCGCTGCGCTACCTGCATCGCGAGTTGAAGGTCGACGCACGCGAGGACGGTCAACTCGCCCTGGATGGGCTCGGGGACGCGAGCGAGGAGCTGGAGCGCAACCTGATGCTCCGCGCGGCGGCGACGCTCGACCTCTACACGGCGCTCGATGCCGAGCTGGCGCGCGGCGGTGACACCTCAGCGCAACTGCTGCTCGACGTCGAGCAGCCGCTGCTGGTCGTGTTGGCCCGCATGGAATCCATCGGCATCACGGCCGACACCGACTACCTGTCCGACCTGGAGTCACATTTCGCGGCCGAGGTGAAGGCGGCCGCGCAGGCGGCGTACGCGGTGGTCGGGCGCGAGTTCAACCTCGGCTCGCCCAAGCAACTACAGGAGATTCTGTTCACCGAGCTGAATCTGCCGAAAACGAAGCGGATCAAGAGCGGCTACACGACCGACGCCGACGCGCTGACAGGCCTGTATGCCCAGACCGGGCACGCGGTGCTCGAACATCTGCTCCGGCACCGGGACGTCGCCAAGCTCAAGTCCACCGTCGACGGTCTGCTCAAGTCGGTGTCCGCGGACGGGCGCATCCACACAACGTTCTTCCAGACTGTGGCCGCGACCGGCCGGTTGTCGTCGGCCGATCCGAACCTGCAGAACATCCCGATCCGCACCGAGGAGGGTCGGCGGATCCGTCGCGCGTTCGTCGCGAGTGCGGGTCACGAAAGCCTGATGACGGCCAACTACAGCCAGATCGAGATGCGGATCATGGCGCACTTGTCGGAAGACGCCGCGCTGGTCGAGGCATTCAACTCTGGCTTCGACTTCCACGCCGCGACCGCGTCGAGCGTCTTCGGCGTGCCTCTGGGCGACGTCAACCACGAGCAGCGGCGGCGAATCAAGGCGATGAACTACGGCTTGGCCTATGGGCTGTCGGCGTACGGTCTGGCCCAGCAGCTCGGCATCACTCCGGCCGAGGCCAGCGTGTTAATGCAGGAGTATTTCACCCGATTCGGTGGCGTGCGCGACTACCTCCGCGAGGTGGTCGCGCAAGCAAGCCTGGACGGCTACACGTCGACGCTGCTCGGCCGGCGTCGTTACCTGCCCGATCTCGCGAGCGACAACCGCCAGCGGCGAGAGATCGCCGAACGGATGGCGCTGAACGCGCCGATCCAGGGTTCGGCCGCCGACATCATGAAGATCGCCATGCTGCGCGTGGACGAGGGCCTGCGGGATGCCGGCCTCCAATCGCGGATGCTCCTGCAGGTCCACGACGAGTTGGTCTTCGACGTCGCGGCCGGGGAGCGCGAGGCGCTAGAGGCGATGGTGCGGGAGAAGATGGGTGGTGCCTATCCGCTCTCGGTGCCGCTGTCCGTCTCGGTCGGCGCCGGCCGGGACTGGGACGCTGCCGACCACTAAGCCCACCGCATTCCGACTGCCCGTGGCATGATCAGGCACTCTAGTCATTTCGGCACGAAGCGGACGCACCGCGTGGCACGATGCCGCAATGGAGGCGGTATTTACCGGTGGTGGCAACGCCGGTGGTCGGAAACGTGACGGCGGCGGTGACCGCGGTGGCTTGGCGGCGACGTACGAGGTCGCGGCCCAGTTCGACCGGGCGCTGGAGCGCGTGCGTGTGGCAGCGCAACAGCGTGACGTGGATGCCGTGTGGGATCTGTTGCACGAGACTGCCTATCGGGCCGACGCCGCGTACGACCTCGCGACCGTACGGCTGAGCAGTCCCGATCCCGCCGCCAGGATGCTCGCCGTGGACCTGCTCGGGGTGCTCGGCGACGCCCGGACGGAGATGCGACCGGCCGTCGCACGTGCGCTGTGTGGAGCCGCTGTCGGCGAGACCGATGCCGACGTCCAATTGGCGCTCGCCCGCTCGTGTGGTGCTAGCAAGGATCCGGGCTGCCTACCCGCGCTGTTCGGCCTCGCCGGTCATACATCGGCGGAGATCCGACGTACGGTCGCCGAGGCGATGGCGTGGGCCTTGCTGGACGATCCGGCCGGGCCGGGCATCGATCTGCTGATCGAAATGACCCGTGACGACGATCCGGAAGTCCGCAACTGGGCCACCTTCAGCCTCGGGTGGCAACTCGCCGTCGACAGCGACATCGTGCGCGCGGCGTTGTGGGAGCGCATCGAAGACCCGTACCCGGAGGTTCGTGAGGAGGCCGCCCGCGGCCTCGCGCGGCGCCGCGACCGCCGCGCCACTCCCTACATCGCGGCCCTTCTCGCCCGCGACGACGCGCACGTGCACACGTTCGACGCGGCGGCGTTCCTGCACGAGCCCGCGTTGCTACCGCTGCTCGGAAAATTCAACGCGATCGACCACGGCGTCGGCGAGGCGCTGCTGGAGTGCGACCCGATCGCGCGCGCCAAACGCGACGACCTTGCCTGGCAGCTGTTCGCGACGCTCGCGCGGCGGTGGCCCGAGCTGCCGGTCGCGCTCTACAACGATCGTTTCGAACTCGGCACCTATCTCGACGTCGCGCCGTTGCCCGACGCGTCGGTCGGGTGGGCGCCACCGGAGACGGCCGGCTACCTGGTCGAGGCGGTCCTCGCGCGCGCCGGCGGCGATGTCGACCGAGCGGCCGACATCGTGGTCGAGGACCTGC
>DASQPR010000366.1:0-4215 GCA_035643815.1 Micromonosporaceae bacterium
TCACGAAAGCCTCAAAGGTCACGCCCCGACAACGATGTCCGACAACGGCCGACCGGCACCGTGCGGCGACGTCCACATCGGTCAGTACGGTTCAGACCGGAGCGTCCGTTGGGGCGGTGACGGCGGCCCGCAGGCGCTTGCGATCAAGTTTGCCCACTGAGGTCAGCGGGATTCTGTCGATGATGTGGACCTCCCGCGGGTACTTGTGGGCGCCGAGCCGGTCGCGGGCGTACGCCACGAGGTCATCCGGCGCCGCCGAGCCGCCGTCGGCCAGGGACACGAACGCGACCACTTCCTCGCCGAGCCGATCATTCGGACGGCCGACCACCGCTGCCATCGCGACGGCGGGGTGCGTCATGAGAACGTCTTCGACGTCGCGGGGATAGACGTTGAACCCGCCGCGGAGGATCACGTCCTTGATCCGGTCGACGATGGTCAGGTAACCGTCGGCGTCCATGCGCCCGACGTCGCCGGTGGCGAACCAACCACCGGGCAGCGGATCGCCGCCCCAGTAGTGCGGCATGACGTTGCGACCGCGTACGACGATCTCGCCGTCCGCGCCCACGGCGACGTCCCGACCGTCCGGTCCGACGATGCGCACGGTCACGCCGGGCACCGGTCGGCCGACCGTGCCACGGCGCGGTGCCAGCGGCGGCGAGCTCGAGATGATGCCGGCCGTCTCCGTACACCCATAGCCTTCCAGGACCGTGGACGACGGAACACGCCGCGCAAACTCGGCCGCAACCGCGGCGGACAGGGGCGCCGCACCGGAGAACACGAATTGCAGTGTGCTCAGGTCGTAATCCTCCAGCGGCTGGCCGAGCAGGATCGCGAGCATCGACGGCACCACCGCGGTCGTCTGCGCACGGTGCTCGGCGGCCAGGCAGAGCCATTCGGTCGGCTCGAACCACCGCTGCAGGATGGACACGGTCGGCTCGGGCGTGTGCAGGCCGCCGACCGTGACCAGCAGGCCGAACGAGTGCGACAACGGCAGAGCGGTGATCCCGCGCACCAGACCGGGGACGTGACTGATCGAGCGTGACGACTTACCAGCATGCGACAGATTGGCGTGGCTCAGCGCGACGCCTTTGCTGCGGCCGGTCGTGCCGCCGGTGTAGAGCAGCGCGGCGAGGTCGTCGTCGGCGCGGTCAATGATCGGGCCGGCTCCGGCCGCTTCCAACTCGGCGAAGTTCTCGCCCACGACGAACACGGGGAGCTGCCGATCGAGGCCGTCCTGAGCCGCGGCGACCTTCGGTGCGAGCTCGGACGTCGTGACCACGGCGACGGCGCCGGAGTCGGCGATGATGTGACGCAGTTCGGGCGCGGTGACCAGGAAGACGACCGGCGTGATGACGGCTCCGGCCCGCCAAAGCGCGTGATAGGTGATGACGACCTCGGGGCAGTTGGCCATGATGACCACGACGCGGTCGCCGGCCGCGACGCCTGCTGCCCGCAGACCGGACGCGACGCGGGTAGCTCGCTCGTGAAGGTCGACCGAGGAGAACCACGTGCCGCCGTAGTGCAACGACGGATAGTCGCCGGACCGATCGAGCGCCGCCTCGGCCAGCCTCGCGAGGTTCGTTTCCATCCGGATTCCTCTCTGGGCCGTACCAGCCGGCGCGGTTTCTACACTGCCTATGCCGAAACTTCGGCGTAGTCAACCCCCGTGTTGGTTGCGGTTCGGGAGACGCTCGATCTTCGACGGGTACGGCCGGAGCGCCGTTGTCGCGGCTCGGAACGGGGCCGCGCGCGAGGCACGATGGACGCGTGGTCGTGACGACGAGAGTGCGACGGCGAGCCGGCCGTCGAACGAACCTGGCGCTCGTGATCCTGCTGCCCGTCGCGTTCGCCACCGGATGGCTCGCCTTCGGCACCGGCACGCTCTGGCCGGCCCGGATCGTCACCGTTGGGCACGCCATCGTCGGTATTGCGGTGCTGGCCCTCGTTCCGTGGAAACAGTTGATCGCGCGACGCGGTCTCGTCCGCCCGGGCGGCAGGAGCAGCGTGGTCGTGAAAGCGTCGAGCATCGCGCTCGCGTTACTCGTACTGCTGTCGCTGGTGGCCGGCTTCGCCCACTCGTACGTCGGCCCGCGTACGTACTTCGGCGTTACGGCGATGCAGGTGCACGTCGGAGCGGCCATCGCCGCGGCGCCGCTGTTCGTGGCGCACCTGTTCACCCGGCCACAACGTGTGCGTGCGACCGACCTGTCGCGGCGGAATGCACTGAGGCTCGGCGCCTTGCTCGGTGTCGGTGCCGCCGCCTTCGCCGCCGCTGAGGGTCTCGCGGTTGTCGTCCGCCTGCCCGGCCGACGGCGGCGGGCCACCGGCTCGTACGAGACCGGGACCGACGATCCGGCCGCGATGCCGTTGACGTCGTGGCTGTTCGACGAGATCCCGGACATCGATCCGGCCGGCTACGCCGTATCGGTCCGAGTCGGCGGCGCTGCGCGCTCGGTCGCGTACGAGGAGTTGAACGCCGGAAGCGATGAGGTCCGCGCGATTCTCGACTGCACCGGAGGTTGGTATGCCGCGCAGACCTGGCGCGGCGTACGGCTCGACCGCCTGCTCGGCGACGTACCGGCCGGTCACGTGATCGTGGTGACGTCCACGACCGGGTACGCGCGACGGTTCCCGGCCGCCGAAGCGTCGCGGCTCTGGTTGGCGACGTGGATGGCCGGCGTCCCGCTGGAACCGGGTCACGGTGCGCCGGCCCGGCTCGTCGCGCCCGGTCGCCGAGGCTTCTGGTGGGTGAAATGGGTGGCGTCGATCGAAACGGTCGCCGGGGCCGACTGGTGGCAGTCGCCGTTCCCGTTGCAGTGACTTTGCCGCCCATTTCCGGCCTTGGTGATCTTGCATATCGTGTGGGGCGCCGACCGGACCATTCCCGGGTCGATCTTGCTCCGCTCCCTCTAGGCTCGACATATCCCCTGGTCAATACGGGTCGCGCGAGGTGACAACCGCGGCCCGGCGGGGTCGCGAGGCGCAGGCACGGGTGGTCGGAGAGGGGAGCCATGCATACGTTCCTCGAACATCTCGGCCGTTTCTGCGCGCGCCACCACTGGTACGTGATTGCCGTGTGGCTCGTGATCGTCGTGGGCCTCGTGGCACTACGGGGCGCGTTCGGCGGCTCGTTCGTCAACAACTACACGGTGCCCGGCAGCGCGTCGGCCAAGGGCTTGACCGTGCTCCAGGCGGAGTTCCCGACACAGAGCAGCAACTCCGGCCAGATCGTGTTCGCCGCCCCCGCCGGCACCAAACTCAGCTCCAGCGAAAACGCGGTCAACCAGTCGGTGAGCAACGTGTCGCATCTGAGCCACGTCCTCAGCGCAACCAGCCCCTACGCCACGTCGAATTCGCCGACCGTCTCGTCGGACGGCACCATTGCCTACGCCCAAGTGAACTTCGATACGGCGACGAACAACCTCGACAACGCCTACCTCGATCAGGTGCACAACGCCGTGAAGCCGGCCACCGACGCCGGTCTCACGGTCGAATACGGCGCGGCCGCCGGCCAGATCGCGAACCACACGAACGATACGAAGTCCGAAGCGATCGGCCTGATCTGCGCGCTGATCCTGTTGCTGATCATGTTCGTCTCGCTGGTCGCGGCGGCCATCCCGCTGGTCGCCGCCGGCTTCAGCGTGGTGTCCGGTCTATCGACCCTCGGCCTGCTCGCGGCCGCATTCACGTTCCCGACGACTGGGCCGACGATCGCGACGCTGCTCGGTCTCGGCGTCGCGGTCGATTACGGCCTGTTCCAGGTCGCCCGGCATCGCGAACAGATCGACGGCGGCGCCGACCTGATGGAGTCGATCGGCACGGCGAACTCGCGGTCCGGTGGTGCCATCGTGGTGGCCGGGACCACGGTGATCATCGCGATTCTCGGCCTCTTCGTCGCTGGCGTCCCGTTTATCAGCGCGCTCGGCGTCTCGGCCGCGGTCGTCGTCGCGGTGACGATGCTGTCCGCGCTCACGCTCGTACCGGCGCTCATGGGGTTGGCCAGAGGCACCGTTCGGTCGTTCTTCGACCGCCGCCGCGAGCGCCGCGAGCGTCGCGCCCGAGCCGCGGCGCACAAACCGCCGGCGCCAGTGCGCGACGACCACGCGCATGAGAACAGCGCCTTCGCGCGCTGGGGACGGCGGGTAAGCGGTCGGCCGTGGCCGTGGGCGATCGGCGCGGTTGTCCTGTTGTCGCTGTTGCTGTTGACAGCGGCGT
>DASQPR010000367.1:0-5824 GCA_035643815.1 Micromonosporaceae bacterium
TGTCGCGGCGAACGCACTGCGCACGAGCATCGGCGCGACCTGCGACCGCTTACGGGCGGCGGCGGAATCGGCCGCCGCCACAACGGCCGAGAGCTCTCAAGCGAGCGCGGCGCGGTCCATCGTGGCCGCAGGCCGTGCCTCGGCCGTCCGCATCGACGGGCTCGATGGCGTCGCCGTTGCGGCCACGCCGAATGCCCCTGCCCAGCCGTGGGTGCTGTGTGCGCCGGTCGCGGGCGCCCTCGAACCACACTCCACGGGTCCGAAACCGGGCGCGCTCGCCGCGGCCGCTCCGGTGCGTGACGTGGCCGGGCGGACAACCGGATATGCGTACGCCGCCCAGGCGCTAGACGCCGCCTACGTCCAGCGGCTCTCGACCGACATCGGCACCGCCGTGACTCTGGCCGGCAACCAACCGGTCGGGAGGCCCGACAACACGTACGTCCGAACGGTGGCCCCCATCTCGGGGCAGCCACTCGCGATCGGGATCTCGGTGCCGATGACCAAGCGGACCGGTCTGATCCTGGTCGTGTTCGGCGTGGCCGTGTTCGCGGCGGCGGTGGCGCTCGGCGGCGCCCGATCGCTCGCGCGCGTCGCGCTGCGGCCTCTGGACGAGTTGGCTCGGGCGGCCGACGAGGTCGCGGCCGGCGCGCTCGAGACGCGCGTACCCGTGCGCCGCAGCGACGAGGTCGGCCAGGCAAGCGCCGCGTTCAACCGGATGACGCGGGAGATGCGGTCCTACGCCGAGGCACTGACCGCGAGCCGAGACCAGTTGCGCGGCAACCTGGATGTGCTCGGCGCGACGTTGTCGAGCACTCACGATCGGCCCGGCATCCTGCGGGTGATTCTGGCTTCGGCGATTACCGCGACCGGTGCGTCGCGCGGGGTCGTAGTCATGCCGACCGGCGCCGACCCGGCGATACGCCCTGACGCCGCCGAGGCTTTCCCGGCAGCCGTCGCGGACGTGTCGCTGACCGTGCAATGTAGTGAGGGATTCGACGACGCCGCGAGCGCTGGCTTGACGTCGCTGGCTATCGCGCCCGGAGTCGGACTACTCGGCACCGTTGCCACGAATGGGATCCCGCGACGCGGTCGAGTCACCGATCCCGTCACGGATCTCGACTCCGACGAGCCGCGGTGTGCCACGTACCTCGCCGTACCGCTGCCGGTTCCGTCGGTGGAGGTGGCCGCCACGCACGAGCCGGGCGGAACCGATGCGGTGGCCGGTGGCATCGGTGTGCTCGCGCTCTACGACCGGATTGGCGGCGGCGATTTCGACGAAGCGGATCTGCGCACGGTGTGTACGTTTGCGCGACAGGCGGCCGTGGCGGTCGACAACGTACGCCGGCACGACGAAGCGCAGCGTCTGTCGCACACCGACTCGCTGACCGGCCTCTATAACTATCGGCACCTCCAGGACACGATCGGCCGCGAGATCAATCGGTCGGCCCGCTTCGGCCACTCGATGTGCGTGCTCGTGCTTGACCTGGACCGCTTCAAGGAGGTCAACGACACCTACGGCCACGCGGCCGGCGATGCCGTCCTGGCCGAGTTCGCGCGCCGGATCACTGGCATGATCCGCGGCGTCGACCTTGCGTTTCGGATCGGTGGCGAGGAATTCGTGTTGCTCCTGCCGGAAACCGTCGCCGCGGGTGGCGAGGTGCTGGCCAAGCGACTCGGCAGCGCGATCCGGGATCGTCCGATGACAGTGCCGGACGCGTTCCGGGCCACGGCCGACCTGATGACGGTGGAAATGCCGCTTGTGCCCCGCGCGGGCGTCGACACCGCGTCGAGCGCAGGGGCTGGCAACAACCGAGCGTTTTCGGCCGTACCGACTCACCACGTCGCGCACATCCCGATCACGGTGTCGATCGGCGTCGCGGTGTTCCCCGATCATGGCGAATTGGCCCCGGATGTGTTGAAGGCGGCCGATGCCGCGCTCTACGCCGCAAAGAGTGCGGGGCGTGATACGTACCGGATCGCGGCCGCGCCGGCAGCGGACCTGGCAGCGCCGGAACAACCGGGCGATCTCGACGCCGTGATCAACGGCGCCGAGCACACAGACGGGACGGTCGCTGAGGTCGACACCGCAGACCAGGCCAGCGGCGCGTCAACAGCGGGACCGCCGCCGCGAGCGTCGATAGGCCGATAGTCTTCTTTTCATGTCCACGAATATTCCGACACCCGACCCGATGTCGTCCGACGGGAATGCCGCCCGTGCGCGCAAAGCGGTGATCCCGACCGGCGGGCTCGCCACGCGGTTCCTACCGGCGACCAAAGCGGTGCCGAAGGAGTTGCTGCCTGTCGTGGATCGGCCGGTGTTGCAGTACATCGTCGAGGAGGCGGCCCGGGCGTCGCTGCACGACGTGCTGCTGGTCACCGGGCGCGGGAAGACCTCGATGGTGGACCATTTCGACCGGCGCTTCGACCTCGAGGCGCGACTCGAGGCCAAGGGCGACTTCGCGATGCTGGACGAGATCCGGCGCCTGTCGGACCTCGCCGAGATCTTCACCCGTCGACAGGGCGAACCGCTCGGCCTCGGGCATGCCGTGGCGCACGCCGAGGGCCACATGGGCGGTGAATCATTCGCCGTGCTGCTCGGCGACGAGTTCACCGACGTCGGCGCGCCGTTGTTGTCGGACATGCTCGACCTGCAGGCTCGTACGGGCGGCATTGTGCTGGCTCTGGTGGAGGTCGACCCCGAGGAGGTCAGCCGGTATGGCATCGCCTCAGTCGAGCCGACGAAGACCAACGACGTGGTCCGGGTGACCGGGCTCGTCGAGAAGCCACCGCCGGACGAGGCGCCGAGCAACCTAGCCGTGGTCGGGCGCTACGTCCTGCCCAACGGCATCTTCGACGCGATCCGGCGCACGAAGCCGGGATCGGGTGGCGAAATCCAGCTGACCGATGCCATGGCCATGCTGCTGGTCGAGGGCACGCCGGTGCACGGCATCATTTATCGCGGCACCCGTTACGACACCGGCGTCCCACTCGGTTATCTGCAAGCCGTCGTACAACTTGCGTGCGACCGTGATGACATCGGCCCCGCGTTTAGCGTTTGGCTCACGGAGTTTGTCAAGGAGCGCAGCGGATGACCGCAACGACGCAGCAGCCGCCTCCGACGAGCGACGTCATCTGGCCCAGCACCTCGATCGCCGAGTTGACGCCGCTCGCCGACTATCTCGGTGCGATCCTTCGTGGACTCCGACCCCTGCCGTCGCTGGAGATCGACCTGACGCAGGCGTACGGCAACGTGATCGCCGATGACGTACGCGCGCCGGGACCGCTGCCCGCGTTCGACCACGCAGCGGTCGACGGTTACGCCGCGCGCTGCGAGGATCTGGTCGGCTGCGATCGCAACCGGCCGGCGCATCTCAATGTCATCGGTGACCTGTCGGCGTCGAGTTGGCGCCCGGTGCGTCTGACGCCGGGCACGTGCTTCGCGGTCGCGGCCGGCGCGGCGTTGCCGGCGATGGCCGACGTCGTCGTTCCCACCAGCTACACCGATCAGGGCATCGCCGCCGTCGAGATATTTCTCGCCCCCAAGCGTGGGTACGGCATCCGCCGGGCCGGCGACGAGCTCACCACCGGCGCCCTGCTCGCCCCGGCCGGGGTAACCGTGACGCCGGCAATCGTCGCGGTCCTCGCCGCCGCCGGCGTCGGACATGTGATGGTCCGGCCCAGCCCGCGGGTCGCCGTCGTCGCGACCGGCGACGAACTCGTCGACACCGGTCGTGCGAGCCAGCCGGGCCAGATCGTCGACGTGAACTCGCACGCTCTGACGGCGGCCGCAGCCGAGGCCGGTGCGCACGGTTACCGGCTCGGGATCTGCGACGACGACCCGGAGGGTTTGCGCGCCCTGCTCGACGACCAGACGCTGCGGGCCGACCTGATCGTCACCACCGGCGGCACCGGCGGCGGGCCGGGTGACATGCTGCGCCGCATCCTCTCGCGCGGGCCGGTCTCGTTCACCGATGTCTCCGTCTATCCGGGATCGTCGCTCGGCTACGGCACGATCGGCGGGGCTGAGGTGCCGATCGTCTGCCTTCCCGGCGATCCGGGCGCTGCCCTTGTCGGCTTCGAAGTGCTGGCCCGCCCGGTCATACAGGTCCTCGCCGGCGCCGAACCGGTGTTCCGGCCCAGTGTCCGCGCCCATCTGCTTGAGACGATCTACTCGCCGGCCGGTTTGCGCGAGTTCCGGCCCGCTTACGTCAGCGAACGTCGCGGCGGCGGATACACCGTGTCACCGTTGAACGGTGGCCCCTACACTCTCTCCGGTCTCGCCGAGGCGAATGGCCTCCTCGTGCTCGGAGAAAAGGTGATGACCGCGAGCGCCGGCTCCACCGTCGACGTGCTGTTGCTGGATCGACGGAAGTGAAAGCTCCCGGGTGGCCGGTCGTCCTGCGGGACGGGCCGGTCGAGCTGCGGCCCTTCCGTCGTGCTGATGCCCGGGGCTGGTCCGAGCTGCGTCGGGCGAACGAATCCTGGCTCGCACCATGGGAGCCGACCATGCTCGGCAACTGGTACGACCTGAACTCTCCGCTCGCGTACCGGTCGCTTCATCGCGAACTCCGCCGGACCGCCCGCGAGGGCGCTGCCATGCCGTTCGCGATCTGGCTGATCGACGGCCGGACGGAACGAATGGTCGGCCAGCTCACGATCGGCAACATCGTCCGGCGTGCGTTCTGTTCGGGCCATGCCGGCTACTGGGTCGACGCGGCCGTCGCCGGGCGGGGCGTGATGCCGACGGCGCTCGCACTCGCGACCGATCACGCGTTTCGCTACGGCGGCATGCACCGGATGGAAGTCAACATCCGGCCCGAAAACGGTCCGTCCCGCCGGGTGGTCGAGAAGCTGGGCTTCCGCGAAGAGGCCCTGCACGTGCGTTACCTGCACATCGACGGCGCGTGGCGGGACCACGTCGGCTACGCGATCACCGCCGAAGAAGTCTCCGCGGACGGCGGATTGCTGGCCCGGTGGCATCGGATGCGCGACGGCTCACAAACGCATTGAGGTTGGCCGTACCAGCGGATGGGTATTGGCCGAACCGGACGGGGGACGCTTCGCGGGCCCGACACGCGGCGTCGATGCGTTAATCCCGCCGATGGCCAGCCCGCGGCCGTAACCTCAGGTAGCCGGAAATGACACGGATGTGATTTACCGGCACGCCACGTGAATGGCCGCAGGGACGAAATGGGGTGTGGGTGCCGACCTCGGTGCTCCTCGCCGTGCTCGCCGCCGCCGCGCTGCTCGCGCTCGCACCCGCTCTTGTCCGGCGGTACGACGCGACCGAACGGCTGGCCGCCGAGCGGGCGCAGTCGACGGCGCGTGTATTGGATCGCAAGCGCCGTCATCGAACCGTGCCCGGACCACGACCGCTCTACGCTCCGCGCCTCGTCGTGGCCGAGGACGTGGCGCCGGCGGCACCGGCGACGGTATCGGCATTGCAAATGGCCACGGTCGAGATCTGGACGGTCGCCGTGGCCGGTGACGTGGCGGTCGATGCCGCGGACGATGGCGGCTCAGGCGGCTCCTCGACGGCCGTCGGCCGGGCGGTCTGGCTTCCGATCGGCCCAAGCAGCCACGGGCTACGGCGGCATACCGGCGTGCGGCCGGGTGACTCCGGACGCGCCCGTAGTGCCGGGCCGTCGCGTCAGCGGGAACGCCGGCGGGTCGCCCGTCGGCGCCAGCGCGTGCCACAGTCGCCGGCGATCTATCGGCGCCGGCGCGTACTGCTCAGCCTCGTGGTGTTCAACGCGGTCGAGCTGGTCGGCGTCTTCACGGTCAGTCCCGGGTTCTGGACCGGTTTTGCGGTCACGTCGTTGAT
>DASQPR010000368.1:0-2396 GCA_035643815.1 Micromonosporaceae bacterium
CGGTCACGGTCCACGTCGCGCCGGACGCTTTCGTCGCCGGCGAGGAGTCGGCCGTGGTCAGCGCCGTCGGCGGCGGACCAGCGATCCCGCAGGACAAGTCGGTACGGGTGATCGAGCGAGGTCTGCGCGGCCGGCCGACCCTCGTCCAGAACGTGGAGACGCTGGCACACCTGGCCCTGATCGTGCGCTACGGCGCCGAATGGTTCCGGCGCGCGGGCACGGCCAATGAGCCTGGCACCTTCCTCGCCACGCTCACCGGCCCGGTACGGACCGCAGGCGTCCACGAGTTCCCGTACGGGATCCGCGTCGGCGACGCGATCGAGGCGGCCGGCGGTGCGACCGAACCGTTGCAGGCATTGCTGGTCGGCGGCTACCACGGTGCCTGGATCCCGGCCCGGCCGGATGTCGAGATCAGCCGGGCCGGGCTCGCCGGCTACGACGCGTCGCCCGGCGCCGGAATCATGGTGCCGCTCGCGGCCCGGTCGTGCGGACTCGTCGCGACCGCGCACGTGGTGGCTTACCTGGCCGGGCAACGTGCCGGGCAATGTGGGCCATGCGTCAACGGGCTGCCTCGGATCGCCGACACGTTCACCGCGCTCGCTCAGTGCCGCTCCTATCCCGACCTCGTGTCGCAGGTGGATCGGCTGACCCGCCTCGTCGTCGGGCGCGGCGCGTGCAAACATCCGGACGGCACCGTACGTCTGATCCGGTCCAGCCTAAGAATGTTCGCGCCGGAGGTGAGCGCCCACCTCGCCGGCTGGTGCACCGCGGCGACATCGGCGACCTACATGGCCAGGAGCGCGTCGTGAACCTGCACATCGACTGGACGGCATGCGACGGGCGCGGTCTGTGCGCGGAGCTGTTGCCGGAGATCCTCACCGAGGACGACTGGGGCTATCCGCTGGCCCGCTCGGGTGCCGGTGCCGACGTGCCAGTTCCGTCCGAGTTGCGCCAGCACGCGCGACGGGCCGTCGACCGATGCCCACGCCTGGCGCTGCGCCTGCGCTGACGCGGTGCTCAGCCCGGTCGCTGGCTCGGCGACCACACGCCGAGGATCTGCCAGCCGAGGTCCGGAAAGCCGGCCGCCGTGGCGGTGCGATCGGATGCGATATTCGCTGGATCATGGAGATAGATGGGTACGGCGTCCTGCGCCAGCACCCACCGGGCGGCCTGTGCGACGAGCCGGGCCGCCAGACCCTTGCCGCGGTGTGCCTCCTCGGTGCCGACCGAAAGCTCGAGCCCGGCCGCGTTGTGCCACTTGATACCGACGCCGGCGGCGTACACGTTGTCGATCAGCGTGACGAGGACCTGCCCGCCGAACGGATGTAGCCACGGTGGCACTCGGGGATCGGTGACGTCGAGCCACTCCCCCGCGTCCGGGAGGTCGGTCGGCGCGGTCGACCAACGGAACTTGCCGAGGAACGCGCGCGCGTCCGGTCGACCCAAGGCCGCCGGAAGCTCCGCCGTCACCCGCTCCCAGCTGTGCACGCCGGCCCGGACCGCCTCGACCTGATCCGGCCGGACTGAGATCACGCCGGCGTCCGGTGTCCGTACGCCGACCACGTCTCGGACCGCGCCGTCCCATCCGGGACGCGTACGGACGTCGGAGCCGACCACCGTCACGGCGGTGTCCGGCGGCCACACGCCGAGATACTCGGTCAGGAACGACGCGAGCACCGGTTCCGTACGTGTGGTTCCACCGGTCATCGTGAGCCACCCCTCTGGCCTGTCCGCGCCAATCCACTTGCGGCGACACTACCCAGCCGGCCGCATAGACACGCGAGGCGCCCTATTCTGTCCCGAGCGCTGGCCACGGTCGTGGCCGCCGCGAGAGGATCACGCCATGGCCAGCGCCGATACCGACCACAGTCGCGATCATGATCGTGCCCACGGCGACGAGCACGAGCATGGCCACGAGCATGGCCACGATCGCGACCACGGACATGACCATGGCGGCCGATCGCTCTGGCACCGCCTGACCCACGCGATTCGCCCGCACTCACACGACGCGGCCGACCAGGTCGACTCGGCGATGGAGGCGAGCAGCGACGGCATACGGGCGCTCTGGATCAGCCTGACCGTCCTCGGGGTGACAGCCATCCTGCAGGCCGTGGTCGCGGTGCTCTCGCATTCGGTCGCGTTGCTCGGAGACACGTTGCACAATGTCGCCGACGCGCTGACCGCCGTACCACTGGGTCTGGCATTCGTGGTCGGCCGACGCGCACCCACCCGCCGCTATACGTACGGCTTCGGCCGGGCCGAGGATCTGGCCGGCATCGCCATCGTTGCGGTGATCGCGGCCTCGTCGGCGCTCGCGGCGTACGAAGCGATCCGCCGGCTCGCCCATCCGCAGACCGTGCACCACCTGTGGGCGGTCGCGGTCGCGGCGGTAATCG
>DASQPR010000369.1:0-3149 GCA_035643815.1 Micromonosporaceae bacterium
TGTAGTTGGCTCCGCGCAAAAGATTCGGTGCACGCACCTCAAATGTCGCCGATCTGATAGCCACGGCCGCGGACGGTCCGTACGGCATCGGGCCCGAGCTTGCGGCGCAGGTAGTAGACGTACGTCTCGACGATCGACGGATCCTCGGCCGTGTCGAACACGCGCCGGAGGATCTCGTACCGGCTGACGATGCGTCCGGGCCGGATCGCGAGCTCCTGCAAGAACGCGGTCTCCCGGCCGGACAGCCGTACGGTCGACGAGTCGCTGAGATATGCCACCCGCGATATGAGGTCAACGGAGCCCCGCCCGATCGTGATCCGGTGCCCGTCGGTGTTCGCTCGCCGCATCACCGCCCGGAGCCGCGCCAGGAGCTCATCCGTCTCGATCGTCACCGGCGCACAGTCGTCGGCACCCGCGTCGAGGATGGCGACCCGGTCGGCCGTCGTACTCGCGTCGACGAGCAGGACGGCCGGTGTGACGATGCCCCGCTTGCGGAGTCGGACCAGCAGGTCGAGGCCATCGACGACCGGTATCCGGCGCTCGATGACGAGCGCCTCATAGCTGCGGGTGAGCGCCCGGTGCAGCGCGACGTGGCCGTCGTAGGCGTCGTCGACCAGATAGTCGTGATGGTGAAGCGCACCGACGACGCGATCCGCCAGCGTACGGTTCCGGGCCGCGACGAGCAGCATCGGCTGGCGGCTCAGCGCGCGCGGCAGCTCATGGGGGCGTCGGAGCGCCAGATCGGTCATGCTCGCAGCGTGGGTCGTCGAGCCGGCGCGGCTGCGCCGCTCCGCTTGTGGTCGGCGTCGCACGTGACGAGTTGATGCAGCGCGACGCCCGATTGGCGGGCGACTTCACCCACGACCCCGGCGTCGAGGCCGGTGACATACATGTCTCCGTCTGCTGTGACGACCGTCGTGGCGTGCTGCCGGCCCGCCGCCTTGTCGAGTGCCGCGGCCAGCACGGCCGGGGTCGGCGTGCGTACCAGCGTCATCGGTTCGACCCGGCCGCCGAGGACCTCCTCGACGGGTCCTTGAGCAACGAGTGAGCCGGCCGAGATCTCGATGACGTCGTCGGCGAGCAACCTGACGTGCGACGGCGTCCGGGACACGAACACGATCGTATGGCCGGCCGCCGTGAGGTGCCCGAACAACGCCTGCATCCACCGCAGACCGACGGCGTTGAGACCACGGTTGGGTTCGTCGAGGACGAGGAACCGCGGATCGGGCACCAGGGCTGCGGCGATCGTCAGTCGCCGCCACTCCTCGGCCGCGAGACCTGCACCCGTCTGTTCTTCGGCCGCGTTGAGCTCGACCAGTTCCAGCAACTCGGACGCTCGCGAGGCCGGCATGCGACGTCGCCGGCACAGCCGCCGCAGATATGCGCCGATCGACTCCGTCGTTGCCAAGTCGTCCGGTGGATCCGACCCGGCTCCGAGCACCGCGCCGATGGTCGCCGACGGATCGGGTAGGTCGGCGTACCCAAAGCCGTCGATCATGATGCAGCCGGCCGTCGGTTGGTCGAGATTCAGCAGGAGCCGAAGGATCGTTGTCTTGCCCGATCGCTGCGGGCCGAGGATGGCGGTCACCCGGCCCGGTCGTACGGCGAACGACAGGTTATTGACGGCCGTTATCTGACCGAAGACCTTCGTGAGTCCGAACGCGACGATCTGTCCATCGGACACGGTCGCTCCCTTCCGGCCGACGCGGCGTGCCGTCGGTCCATGCCGTCATTGCCAGATATCGCTGATGGGTGACGTGTGTGCCGCCGAGCCGATCGGCAGCAGCCCGAACATCGCCTCGATCGTGCGGAGGATTCGGTAATGGTTGACGGCCTCGGGATAGGTGCCCGGACGAACACCGGCGCCAGCGAGCATCGTGAGGATCTTGTTCCCGGATCGGCCGTCGTTTTCGTCGTACGTAATCAGCAGCAGGCTGCGATGGGCGGTCGCCCAGTCCAGGTACGGGCCCAGATTGGTGCGTGCCCACCGGTCGCCGACCGTGGTGGAGCAGTCGTGCATGTCGTGGCAGAGGTTGGGGACCACAAACGCGACCGCGGGCAGATCGCTGAACTGCCGCGGAAACGCGGAGTACGGCTGGTTCGCGGTGGCCGGCACATTGTCGAAGTGGGCCCAGGGATTGTGCTTGGCCGCATACCCGGCATTCGAACAGCCCTGGAAACCGACCGACGGCAGGTCTTCGGAGTAGCCGACGAAGGAGTGGCCGGCGCCGATCAGCTGAGCGCCGAGGTTGGCGCGGTTGTGGAACGGACTCAAACATTGGTCGCCGGTGACGCCCTGTGTTGAGCCTGAGAACAGGGCTAGGTAGTTCGGTTGGCTCGGGTGCGTGATGGCGCGCGAGTTCGTGAACGTCGCGGCCCGGGTCGCCACCGACGACAAGAACGGGGCGCTATTCGCCGTCTGGGACGTGACGTCCTTGTTTTCGAAGATCACGACCACCAGGTGGTCCGGCCGGGGAATCGCCGACCGTTCGTTGGCGCTCGCCGACGGCGACGCCGACGGCGTGGGTTGTGGGGCGGCAGCGACAGGCGGCGTCACCGGTGTCGACGGCGAGGCCGAGGGCGCGAGGCTGCCACATGCCGCGGCTCCAGCGGCGGCGGCGATCGCGATGACAGCGCGTGTCCAGATCCGCACGTGCCTCGCCACCTGCACCCCTCTCCTGGTCTCGATTCCTCGTCTCGATCGGCCCGATGAGCAGACGGTAGCCGAGTTTTCCTACACCCTGTAGGGTGCTCTCCAGACCTTCTCAGGTTTGTGCAGGTAATCCATGTTTGTACAGGTAGGCCGGTTGTACCGGTAAGCCGGAGGATCGCCGCCGCCGGGCAACCGCGCCGTCGATCGGTATCGAGTCTCGGACCAGGTCCTTCCGGCCCGCGGCGCTCGCGGGTCGCGGGACGGAGTCGGCTCGGTCTACCCGGATGTCGCGGTGCCTAGATGCATCGCGGACAATGACGGCCAGGAGGTGGATGTGAGTACCTGGTTACTCGTCCTGTCGGTGTTTTTGGCCTGCGCGGTCGAGGGCGTCGAGGCGACCACCATCGTGCTGGCGGCGGGCACGACGCGAGATTGGCGCTCGGCACTGACCGGCGTTGGCGTCGGCATTGCCGTACTGGCGGTCGTTGTTGCGGTT
>DASQPR010000370.1:0-4975 GCA_035643815.1 Micromonosporaceae bacterium
TAGGCGACCGTGTCATCGGCCATCACCGAGCGCTACGAGTGTCGCGCGGTCGCTTTGACCCACCGTGGCCGGACCGTTGGGGCGCCAGCCAGCGGAGGGACACATGCGTACACGTCTCCTGTTTCCCTGCGGTCACACTCCTCGCGGCGCGACTGGTGGTCCTCGTACGCCTGCCGGCACATCTCCCGTCGCGATCCGCGCCTGCCGTCGCGTCGATGCCAGCGGTATGCGCCGGGCCGCGACCTGACGTTGTTGCTTTCCGGCTGCCGTCGCGGGCCGTGGTATCGAACTGTCGGTCGGCCGCTTCGTGCCGTCGTCGAACGGGCTCCGGCGTACGCCCGGAGTCGCGCGTTGCCGCGGCACGGCCCGAGCCGCTCATGCGGCGACAGTCGGGACCGGGACGAGGACATATCGCGCGTCAAGCCCACAAGGCATCGTCGGCAAACCGGCCTACGCAGGCCGGCCGGCCAGTCAGTGGCTTAGCCAGGGCCAGCGCGCGACGAGCCACGAGTGCCAGCGGGCAATCTCGTCGACGGTGCTGTTCGGCCACGCGTAGTGCCGGGTCACCGCGAACGCGCCGATCACGATGGCGGCGAGCCCGAGCAACACGCCGACGATCGCGAGCCCGTGACCGGCCAGGTGCCGGCCGGTGGTACGCAGACCGATCAACGACGCCAGCGTCGCGACCACACCGATCGCGGCGCCGACGGGCGCGAGCAGCCCGGTCACGGTGGCGCAGATGGCCACCACGGCGATGAGCGCACCGCCCGCGGCCCAGATGCTCACCCGTGACGGCATCTGCGCTGCAGGTGGCGGTAGGAACGTCTCGAAGCCGCCGGGCAACAAATCTTCCTGCGGCGGGAACTGCGGGAGGGCCGGTGGAAGCTGCCGCGCGAGCTGCAGCGTGTCCGATTCCGTCGCTTCGTCGTAGCCGGGAAAGTAAGGCGAGAACCCCCGTGTCGTGCCACGTCGTCGCATGATGTGCCCCCTCGTGACGGTCCGCTGGTGGGTGGTTACCCAGCGAGGTCGTACCTAGACATCATGGCGCGCGTACGCCAGTGCCAGCGGCGCAACGCGGAGCCGATGACATTGCGGGTAAACATCCGATGCGTCATCTGCGGCGTCGGTGGGTAACGCTGTCTGGTGGAGGCAGGGGAACTGCTCGGCGGCCGGTACCGGCTGGACGAGGCGATCGGCGTCGGCGGCATGGGTGAGGTGTGGCGGGCGACCGACACGGTGCTCGGCCGGACCGTCGCCGTCAAGATCCTGCGGCCCGACGTGTCCGTGGACGCCTCGTTCGGTGCCCGGTTTCGGGCCGAGGCACACACGCTCGCGACCATGAACCATCCGGGCGTCGTCGACGTGTATGACTACGGCGAGATAGCCCCCCAGGTGGCCGCTGACCGAGCAGTGCCGGTGGCGACCGAGGTCGCCTACGTCGTCATGGCCTACGTCGAGGGCGAGCCGCTGTCACGACGCGTCGAGCACGCCGGACGACTCTCACCGGCCACCACCATGTCGATCGTCGCTCAGGTTGCCGAGGCGCTGCATGCCGCGCACGGGGCCGGCGTCGTGCACCGTGACGTCAAGCCGGACAACATTCTGATCAACAGCGATGGTCGCGCGGTGCTGGTCGACTTCGGAGTCGCACACACACCCGCCACACAGGGTCTCACCGGCGTACGGGAGGTCATCGGCACCGCACTGTACATGGCACCAGAACAGGCCATGAAACACGCGATCACACCCGCGACCGACGTATACGCGCTCGCCTCGGTGGCCTACGAGTGCCTGACCGGTGTGCCGCCGTTCACCGGCCAGACCCCCGTTTCGGTCGCGTTGGCGCACGTGCACGGCACACCGGCACCGCTGCCCGATGACATTCCACCCGCGGTCCGTGAGGTCGTCACCACCGGCATGGCGAAGAACGCCGGCCAGCGATTCACGTCTGCCGCCGCAATGGCGTCGGCCGCACGCGCCGCCATGGCGGCCAACGATGACCCCGGACACGAAACCACACCGACCGCGACGGCCACGGCCACGGCGTGGCCGGCCGGCCATACCAACGTGCCACCGCGCCAGCCGACCATGCGGCTAGCCCAACCAGATGCCCAACCGACCGGCTTTTCCAGATTTGAGCCGTCGGACGCCACACCGGGTCGATCGCGATCCGGCCGCCGGGGGCTGCTGGTCGCCGCGACACTCGTTGCCGCGGCAGCCGCCATCGCCGTGCTCATCGCCATGACCCATCCCGGTCGGACTCCCGGAGGCCCGCCCGTAACCCACACGGGCACGGTCACCAATACACCAGGAGCGGGGCAATCAACAGGACGTACCGGCACGACGCCGTCCACATCGCCAGCAGCGCCTGGCGCGCCAGGCGGGTCGTCTGCGAGCCGGCGGGTGCCGAGCCCGACACCGAAGAAGACTGGAAGGCCGACCGCATCGCCGACGACCAAGCCACCCATCTCCATCCCGCCCTTGCCGCTGCCCACCCTGCCGTCGCCGGGCGGCGGTTGATCGGTGCCCATCATGCTCCACAGACCGTCGGGCCGACTCGGTCCGGCGCACGCACATCTACGCCCGTGCCGCATATCTCTACACCAATGCCGGGCAAGGGGAGCGCGGCATCACACCGCCCGCACATTTACGAAACATGCTCTTGGGCGTCAACAGTCTCGATCGCCTCGGCGGCCGAGAGGGTAGCCAGCTAGTTCTTCGCGGGCGCTTGAAGATCAGCTCGGCAAGCCGCCCCGGCACGTAGTTTGACGTCGGCGGTCGTCGTCACACGTTCCACTCGCCGACGACGGCTCCAAGGGGTCAGTCACCTGTAGCACTCCGTGCGGAGTAGGGACATCGAAGATCACGTTTCCGCCCGTGGACTGCCCGGCGTGGAGGGTGCACGGCACTCAGCACTGGGTCGTAGCCCGACAGCATGGCGTTTCCGTCGAATGCTGTGTAGGCGTTACCGGACACCACCAAGTTGAAGTACAACGAGGACGACCAGGCACGTGGTGGATGCGCAGTTCGGCCCCGCCCGCGCACACCCGGTCGTGGATACGTGCGGTAAGGAGATCCACTCCCCCGCTGACGGCGTCCGTCCCCGGCCGCCGAGTTATCCACAACCGTCTTCGTCACGGTGGCACAGGGGCGGTACGGGTGGGATTCTGCCCAGAACAACCCGCTGTCGCCATGAACCGGAATCGATCCCATGTCAACGGATGAACCGCACCCGTCGCCCGCCGTCGACCCGTACGACGACGATGTGGGGGCGCTGGTGGTCATGTACGCCGAACACGTGGCCATGCTCGGCCGGTTCAGCGCACTGTCCGCCGAGACGGATCGGATACAGCGCGAACTGGCGACGCTGAGGGCAGAGCTCGACGCAGCCCGGCGGCCCGCCAACACCCCGACCCTTGGTCCACGTTCCATGCGCACGGATCAGCTGCTGGACCGACTTATGACCGTCGTGCACGCCGGCGACGCCGAAATGGACGTCTACGTCAATGAGATGCTGCCCGGGCTGCACACCCTGCTCGCACGCATCCAGCGGCGATGACTACACCTGCGCTGCCGGACTCGCGCGCACGATCTGTTGACACGAGGAATGACGGCGGAACCCGCGCGGCCGCCAATCCATGACACCGATCAACGGCAATCTGTCGTCAGCACGGCCCGCGTGGCAGATCCTGCCCGGGCGGCCGGAGCGCACCGCGAG
This sequence comes from Micromonosporaceae bacterium, assembly GCA_035643815.1. Lineage (GTDB taxonomy): Bacteria > Actinomycetota > Actinomycetes > Mycobacteriales > Micromonosporaceae > DASQPR01. Next base: position 3,719 of record DASQPR010000370.1, read on the forward strand.
CCGGGCAGCGTCGCATCCGGTGAAATGCGAGTCGGTTGCTGTGACGACGATCGGCTACCGGCCTGTCGCCACGTTGGCGGACAACTGAGCTGAGGCGACGTATTCCGTCACGGCGCTACCGCTGTGCGCATACGACAAGGCGCCGAGGCGGGGATGTCTCGGCGCGCTGTCGGTCGTGCGTGCCCGCGAAGGGTTCGACCGTGACCTACCAGCGGCGCAGCCAATGAATGTGGTCGTTGAGCCAGTTGTGCAGCACGGTGATCTCGTCAGTGCGGTTGGACAGCCACGACACGGAGTGGCTCATGGCGAGCACGCTGAGTGCGACCGCGACGACCCCGAACACCAGGCCCAAGCCGACGAGCGCGTGGCCGTTGACGGCGGGGCGCCGCACCGCGTAGATCGCGACGACGCCGAACAGCACGGCGAGCACCCCAGCGACGAAACCGAGCGGCGCAAGCAGGCCGGTCAGGGCCGCGGCGACCGCGAGTGTGCCGGCGATCAGCGACAGCGTCGCCATGGCACTCGTGTGCGTCCGCCGCGTCGGCGCCGCGAGCGGTTCACGCCCGGTCGCTGGCTCGGTCGCGGATTCGTCGGCCGGTGCCAGCGCTCCCCGTGGCCACGAGTCGGCACGGGGCGCGTCGACTGGCTCGGTCACACCCCAGCGGGCGGCCGACCCGTCCGCGCCGACCTGGTTGGTTCGCGCCACCGGACCGGTCACATCGGCGTTCTCGCGGATCCGCGGCCGTGGAATACCGGGCGAGGTCATGATGCGTTCCTCCTGCTCACCGAGCGCGGTCGCACCCGGGTCGGTAACCGACGGCGATTGTCTGCCGAACATTGGTGTCGCCTCCTGACGATTCACGGGTTGTGTCAACTCCCAAGACCGTACCCGCGCCCATGAATTGCGATCGGCGCGCCGGCTGTGCGACGTCCGCGCCACATTCGCGTTGCCTCCCGGGGGTGGGCGAAACGATGAAGATAGCGAAGACCCCCCATGCGCATTGAGCCATCGACCACAACCGCGGCGGACGCCTGGCTGCGTTCACACCGGCTGCGCGCTGGAACGCGTCCGGTACCGACGACGACGGCCGCTGGACGCGAAGTCAAGTTCGCCACGAATGCCAGGCACGCTCCGGTGCGGTAAGGCAGCCGAGTCGAATAAGCGCCGCCAAACGCATGGGCGGGTCCGCATCGGGCTCAGTTCCGCGCGGCCACGCAGCGTCGGGCATTCGCTGGCGGAACGGCACGGTGCTCAGG
>DASQPR010000371.1:0-11703 GCA_035643815.1 Micromonosporaceae bacterium
ACGGCCGGCTGGAGGAGCACCGCAAGCGCTGGGATGAGGAGCACGAGAAGCTGCGCCAGCTGATGCTGATGTACAAGCAGAAGGCGGCGTACAACGACGCCATGGCGTCGCGTTACCAGGCCGCCCAGACGCGGCTGCGGAAATTCGAGGAGGCCGGGCCGCCGCCGCTGCCGCCCAAGGAGCAGAACATCCGGATGAACCTCGCCGGTGGCCGTACGGGCAAGCGTGCGGTGATGTGCGAGCAGCTCGAGTTGGAGAACCTCACGTTCCCGTTCGACGCGGAGATCTGGTACGGCGACCGGGTCGCCGTCCTCGGCGCGAACGGCACCGGCAAGTCACATTTCCTGCGGCTGCTCGCTCGCGGCGGCACCGATCCGGACCCAGCCGTCCTGTCACCGGAGTCGGCGCGACTGTCCCCAGTCGCGGCCGGTGGAAGTGCCCGGCTCGGCGCCCGGGTCGTGCCCGGGCACTTCTCGCAGACCCACGACCGGCCGGATCTCGTAGGCCGTACGCTCGTGGAGATCCTTTGGCGCGGCGACGAACGCCGTCCGGGACGGGACCGGCCGGCCGCGATGCACGCGCTCGGCCGGTACGAGTTAGCCGGTCAAGGCGACCAACGGTTCGAGACCCTTTCCGGCGGCCAGCAGGCGCGTTTCCTCGTGCTGTTGCTCGAACTCGGTGGTGCAACGCTGCTGCTCCTCGACGAGCCGACCGACAATCTCGACCTGGCCAGCGCCGAGGCCCTGGAGGAGGGGCTGGCGCAATTCGAAGGCACAGTGATCGCGGTCACCCACGATCGGTGGTTCACCCGGTCGTTCGATCGCTACCTGCTCTTCGGAGGCGACGGCGAGGTGACCGAGACCACCGAGCCGGTCTTCGACGTGCGTTTTTGACCCTGTACGCCACCAGCGGGTATCGTTATGGGCTGTTGTGCGGCTGTCTTCGCCTTTGAATCCGGGCAGCGCGCTCCCGAGCAGGCACGGCTGTGTCGATCGGGTGCGGCTCGTCGGGTAGGATTGCCAACCGCATGACGATCCGTGCGCAATGATCGCCGCCGACCGGCGGCCCGGCGCGCACCGCGAGACTGCCGCGCCGGCTTGCTCCCCCGAGGAGCGGGCGAGCGCGCGATCAGCAGACCCGCGACCCCGCAACCGACGACGAGACAAGGTAGACCTGTGCGTACGTACAGCCCGAAGCCGGGAGAGATTGAGCGTCAGTGGCACGTCATCGACGCGTCTGACGTCGTGCTGGGCCGCCTCGCGACCCACGCAGCCACGCTGCTGCGCGGCAAGCACAAGCCGACCTTCGCGCCGCACGTCGACACGGGCGACTTCGTGATCGTCATCAACGCGAGCAAGATCGCGCTGACCGGCAACAAGCGCCAGAGCAAGGTGGCCTACCACCACTCCGGCTACCCGGGCGGCCTGCGGGCCACCGGATACCAGGAACTGCTGGACAAGCACCCGGAGAAGGCGGTCGAGCTCGCCGTCAAGGGCATGCTCCCGCACAACCGGCTCGGCCGGCAGCAGATCGGCAAGCTGAAGGTCTACCCGGGTGCCGAGCACCCACACGCCGCGCAGCAGCCGGTGCCGTTCGAGATCAAGCAGGTCGCGCAGTGAGCGCGAACGAGGAAGATGTGATGACCGACAACACAGACGCGCCACAGGCTCCGGCCGAGACCGAGGCTCCGGCCGAGACCGAGGCTCCCGCCGCGACCGAGGCTCCCGCCGAGACCGAGACCGCCGTCGCCACCGATGAGGCTCCGGTCGCCGAGACCGTCGTCGCCGTCCCGGCCACGCCGGCACCGACCGGGCCGGCCACCCGCTCGCGCTCGGCTAAGCCGGCCAAGGGCGCTAGCCATCTCGCGCAGACCGTCGGCCGGCGCAAGGAGGCGATCGTCCGCGTGCGGGTGGTCGCCGGCACCGGCGCTTTCACGCTCAACGGTCGCGCTCTTGAGTCGTACTTCCCGAACAAGGTGCACCAGCAGCTCGTCCGCGAGCCGCTGGTCATCACGGAGAAGGCCGAGTCGTTCGACATCATCGCGAACCTGCGCGGCGGCGGCATCACCGGTCAGGCCGGCGCGTTGCGTCTGGCCGTGGCCCGTGCGCTCGTCGAGGTCAACCCGGACGACCGGCCGGCCCTCAAGAAGGCCGGATTCCTCACCCGCGACGCTCGCGTCACCGAATCCAAGAAGTACGGCCTCAAGAAGGCCCGCAAGGCGCCGCAGTACTCGAAGCGCTAGTCATCCGCGGAAGGTGTTCACCACCTTGGCAAGCTAATGCGACCGGGTTGTCCCTCGGGACAGCCCGGTCGTGCGCTTTCCGGTCGTACGGCAGTCGTCCGGCGGCGGCTCGGGTGGCTGGCATCGAGTGCTTGAGAAGAAGATCCAAGGCGCACAGCGGCGCCGACCGGGAGGATGTACACATGGGACGTCTGTTCGGCACCGACGGCGTACGTGGCCGGGCCAACGTCGACCTCACGCCGGAGCTCGCGATGGCGGTGGCCGCCGCGGCCGCCCGTACGCTCGGCGACCTCGACCGCAGCCATCCGCCGGTCGCCGTCGTCGGACGCGATCCACGAGCCAGCGGCGAGATGCTCGAGGCCGCCGTCGTCGCCGGACTAGCGAGCACCGGTGCGATCGTCGTACGGGTCGGCGTGCTGCCTACCCCCGGCCTGGCCTACCTGGTCGGCGCGGTCAAGGCGGACCTGGGCGTCATGGTTTCCGCGTCGCACAACCCCATGCCGGACAACGGCATCAAGATCTTCGCCGCCGGCGGTCTGAAGCTGCCCGACGACGTCGAGAACGCTATCGAGGGCGCGATCGCGGACGGCCTGTCCTCGGGCCGACCCACCGGACCGATGGTCGGCCGCGTCCACGACCTCCTGGATGGCGTCGACGCGTACGTGACGCACCTCGTCGAGGCCGCGCCCAACCCGTTGACCGGCGTGAAGGTCGTGGTCGACTGTGCCAACGGCGCCGCGTCCGACGTCGCTCCGATCGTGTACGACCGCGCCGGAGCCGAAGTCATCGCGATCCACGCCGAGCCGGACGGCCTCAACATCAACGACGGATGCGGCTCGACTCACCTCGACTCGCTGATCGCCGCCGTTGCCGAGCACGGCGCCGACATCGGCATCGCCCACGACGGCGATGCCGACCGCTGCCTCGCGGTGACCGCCGACGGCACGGTGATCGACGGCGACCACATCATGGCCATTCTGGCGCTGGCCATGCGTGAGGCCGGCACGCTCACCGAGCACACGCTCGTGGCCACGGTGATGAGCAACCTCGGCCTGAAGATCGCGATGGCCGAGCATGGAATCAAGCTCGTCGAGACGCAGGTCGGCGACCGTTACGTGCTCGAGGCGCTGGCCGCCGGTGGTTTCGCGATCGGCGGTGAACAGAGCGGCCACGTAGTGCTGCCGAAATATGCCACCACCGGCGACGGCGTGCTGACGGCCGTACACCTGATGGCTCGGATGGCCGCGACCGGCTCGTCACTGGCCGAGTTGGCCGACGTCATGACGCAGCTCCCGCAGGTCCTGATGAACGTCGCTGTCGGCGACAAGACGACCGCCTCGCGTTCGACGGCGGTCGCCTCCGCGGTCGACGCGGCCTCCGCGAAGCTCGGCGGCGAAGGGCGCGTGCTGCTTCGTCCATCCGGAACGGAGCCGCTGGTACGGGTCATGGTCGAGGCCGGTACGCCGGAGCTGGCGACCTCGATCGCGGAGCAGATCGCGGACGTGGTCCGCGAAGCGAGCCCGGCCGCCGTTTGAGTCCGGCCACGTGATGTGCCGGTCACCAGTGGACGGCGACCGGAAGCGATCCCAAATGAGCAGCGAACATGATTGAACATTGGGGTTCTGCGCACCGATCATGAGCGTTCGTCCGCTAGGCTGGCGGCCATGTGCGGAATCGTGGGGTACGTCGGCGCGCGGCCGGCGCTCGGCATCTTGATTGACGGACTACGTCGGCTCGAATACCGCGGCTATGACTCGGCCGGTGTGGCTGTGCTCGCCGGTGGCCAGCTGCGCACCGAACGGCGGGCCGGCAAGCTGGCGAATCTGGAAAAGGCGTTAGCCGAGTCGCGTGATGGCGTCGACGATGACCAGGACGGGATCGGCACCGGAACGACCGGCGTCGGTCACACGCGCTGGGCGACCCATGGTGGCCCGACCGATCGCAACGCTCATCCGCACAGCTCGGCCGATGGCCGCGTCGCCGTCATCCACAACGGGATCATCGAAAACTTCGCGAAGCTGCGCGGGGAACTCGAGGCCGACGGTGTCATGTTCGCCAGTGACACCGACACCGAATGTGTCGCGCACTTGCTATCGGCCGAGTTGCGGCGGACCAGCGCGGCGGCTGTAGGCCCGACCGACGGCGATGCCGTGGCGAACGGCGGCGCGCACGCGCTAGCCGCGGCGATGCGTACGGTCTGCCGCCGACTCGATGGAGCGTTCACCCTGCTCGCCGTCGATACCGCGACGCCCGGCGTCGTCGTCGGCGCGCGTCGCAACTCACCCCTGGTTGTCGGGCGTGGCGATGGTGAGAACTTCCTGGCCAGCGATGTGTCGGCGTTCATCGAGCACACCCGAAACGCGGTCGAACTCGGTCAGGACCAGGTCGTCGCGATCAGTGCGGACGGCATCGACATCACCGACTTCGACGGCAATGCCGCGGTCGGCAAGGACTTCCACATTGATTGGGACGCAGGGGCAGCGGCCAAGGACGGCCACGAGTTCTTCATGGTCAAGGAGATCGCGGAGCAGCCCCGCGCGGTGGCCGACACGCTGCTCGGCCGGCTCACCGAGACCGGCGAGATCATGCTCGACGAGGTCCGCCTTACCGACCAGGATCTGCGCGACGTGGACAAGATCTTCATCGTGGCGTGCGGCACCGCCTATCACGCCGGGATGGTCGCGAAATACGCGATCGAGCACTGGACGCGCATCCCGTGCGAGGTCGAGCTGGCCAGCGAATTCCGCTACCGCGATCCGGTGCTCGACCGCTCGACGCTGGTGGTGGCGATCTCGCAGTCCGGCGAGACGATGGACACGCTGATGGCTCTGCGGCACGCAAAGGACCAGAAGGCGCGGGTGCTCGCGATCTGCAATACCAACGGTTCGACGATCCCGCGCGAATCGGACGCCGTGCTCTACACCCGGGGCGGACCGGAGATCGCGGTCGCGTCGACGAAGGCGTTCCTGACCCAACTCGTCGCCTGCTACCTGGTCGGGTTGCATCTCGCCCAAGTCCGCGGCATCAAGTACGCCGACGAGGTATCGGCCGTGGTGGCACAGTTGCAGGCCGTCCCGGCGAAACTCGATGCGGTGCTCGACGTGATGGAGCCGGTGCGCGAGCTGGCCCGCGATCTGGTCGACGCCCGTACGGTGCTGTTCATCGGCCGGCACGTCGGGTTCCCGGTCGCGCTGGAGGGCGCGCTCAAGCTCAAGGAACTCGCGTACATGCACGCCGAAGGCTTCGCCGCCGGCGAGCTGAAGCATGGGCCGATCGCGCTGATCGAGCAGGGCACACCGGTCGTGTGCATCGTGCCGTCGCCGGCCGGCCGCGGGATGCTGCACGACAAGATCGTGTCGAACATCCAAGAGGTAAGGGCCCGGGGTGCGCGCACGATCGTCATCGCCGAGGAGGGCGACGACGCGGTCCGGCCGTACGCCGACCACCTCATCATGGTGCCGCGGACGCCGACACTGCTGGCTCCGCTCGTGACGACGGTGCCGTTGCAGGTGCTGGCGGCCGAGATCGCGGCCGCTCGTGGCCACGACGTCGACCAGCCACGCAACCTCGCGAAGTCGGTCACCGTCGAATAGCCGCCGCCGGCGGCCGCGACGGCGGCTAGGGTGATGTCGTGATCGTCGCGGTTGGCATCGATGTGGTCCTCGTCGACCGCTTCACCGCCGCGGTGAGCCGTACGCCGCTGCTGGCCGATCGTCTCTTCACCGAGCAGGAGCGGATGACCGCGTCCGGCAACCCGAGGTCGCCGGAGTCGCTCGCCGCTCGGTTCGCGGCCAAGGAGGCCGTGGCGAAGGCCCTGGGCGCGCCGGCCGGACTGTCCTGGCACGACTGCGAAGTTGTCTCCGATCCCGACGGTCGACCGTGGCTCACGGTTTCCGGAACGGTCGCCGCGGCGGCGAAGAGCTGCGGCGTGACGCGATGGCATCTGTCCTTGTCACACGACGGTGGGATCGCGTCGGCGATGGTGGTAGCGGAGGCCGACCAATGAGCGAACTCGTCGCGGCCGGGGCCGTCTACCGCGTCGCCGAGGTCCGATCGGCCGAACGGGCACTGATGGCGACGCTGCCGCCCGGGACGTTGATGGCGCGGGCGGCAGCGGGCCTCGCCCGGCGGTCCGCGCTCGCCCTCCAGGACCGCTTCGGCGGCGTCTACGGTCGCCTTGTCCTGCTCGTGGTGGGTGCCGGGGACAACGGCGGCGACACGCTCTACGCGGGCGCGCTGCTTGCTCGTCGGGGAGTCGTCGTACGTGCCGTGCTGCTCGATCCGCCGCGGGCCCATGCCGACGGACTCGCCGCTCTGCGGGCCGCCGGCGGGCGCGTCGTCGCCGACGTACCGCCCGTCGTGGACATGGCGCTCGACGGCGTGGTCGGCATCGGTGGCCACGGTCCGCTGCGTCCCGCGGCCGCCGCGGTCGTCGACGCGCTGTCGCAGGTACGGGGATCCGACGGCGATCGGCCGACGATCGTCGCGGTCGACCTGCCTTCCGGCGTAGAGGCCGACACTGGCGCGGTGACGGACGCGGCGAAGGCCGTCCACGCCGATATCACCGTGACGTTCGGTTGTCTCAAGCCGGCGCACGTCGTGGGCGCGGCGACCCGTCTGGCCGGCTTCGTGGAACTCGTCGACATCGGGCTCGGTCCGTTCCTGCCAGCGCAACCGATGCTGCGGGTGCCGATCGCGGCCGACATCGCCGGGTGGTGGCCCCGGCCCGGCCCGGACTCGGACAAGTACACGCGTGGGGTCGTCGGGATCGCGACCGGTTCGGTCGCCACGACCGGCGCCGCCATTCTCGGCGTGGCGGGCGCGTCGGCCGGGCCGGCCGGGATGGTGCGGTACGCCGGCGGAGCCGCGCCGTACGTTCGTGAGTGGCATCCGGCCGCGCTCGTGTCGGACCGCGTCGCCGACGCCGACCGGGTGCAGGCGTGGGTGTGCGGAAGCGGTCTCGGCACCGATGATCACGCCCGCTCCGAGCTGAAGGGTGTCCTCGCCACGAAGGTGTCGCTCGTGCTCGACGCGGACGCGCTCACCATGATCGGCGACGTGTCAACGTCCGAGTTCGCCGATCTGCTGCGGGCCCGTCGCACACCGCTGGTCGTCACGCCGCACGATCGGGAGTTCGCCCGCATCGCCGGAAGCGTCCCCGGCGCCGATCGGGTCGAGTCGGCGTTGAAGCTTGCGGCGAAGATGCGAGCGACCGTGCTGCTGAAGGGCGACCGTACGGTCGTGGCTTCCCCGGACGGCACCACCTGGGTCAACCCGACCGGGACTCCCGCGCTCGCCACCGCTGGCACCGGCGACGTGCTGGCCGGCCTACTCGGCTCGCTGCTCGCGGCCGGCTTGCCGCCCGACCGCGCGGCGATCTCGGCGGCATACGCACACGGGCTGGCCGGGCGGGCGGCCGCGCGCCGGGGTCCGGTCACGGCGACCGATGTCGCGGCGGCGCTCCCGGAGGCCATCGCGGATCTGCTCGGCGATGGCTGATCAATCGCGTGGTCGGTTGATCGATCGCGTGGTCGGCTGCGCTCGGCGGCACGGACACGCGGACCACGCGGTCTCGCCGTAACTAGCCGGTAGGCTGAGATTCATGTGGCAGGCGGAGATTCGTGTCGACCTCGGCGCGATCCAGGACAACGTCGCCTCGCTGCGTGCCCGCACGACGGCGCAGGTGATGGCCGTCGTCAAGGCGGACGGATATGGCCACGGCATGGTGCCGGCCGCCCGGGCGGCGCTCGCCGGCGGTGCCCGGTGGCTCGGTTCCTGCACCATCCGGGAAGCGCTTGCACTCCGCGACGCCGGGATCGACGTACCGATGTTGGCCTGGCTGTGGGCACCGGGCGAGCCGGTCAACGACGCGGTGCGCGCGCATGTCGACCTGTCGGTGGCGAGCCTCGATCAGCTGCGTGCCGTGGTGAGCGCCGCGCGGCGGTGGGACCGGACCGCTCGCGTACATCTGAAGATCGATTCTGGGCTGAACCGCAACGGAGCGCCGCCGGCCAGCTGGCCGGCGCTCGTCGATGCGTCGGCGAAAGCGCAGGTGGACGGCGATATCGACGTGGTCGGCGCGTGGAGCCACCTGGCGGCGGCCGATGAGCCCGGGCACCCGTCCATCGACCGGCAGCTGGCCCGATTTCACGACGGACTCGAAGCAGTCACGCGCGCCGGTCTCGCCCCGCAGGTGCGGCACCTAGCCAACTCGGCGGCGATGCTGACCCGACCGGATACGCACTTCGACCTTGTCCGGGCCGGTTTGGCGATCTATGGCCTCGCACCGATCCCGGAACGCGCCGCCGAATTCGGGCTGCGACCGGCGATGACCGTCCGAGCGCGTGTCGCACTGACCAAACGGGTGCCGGCCGGCGAGGGCGTGTCGTACGGGCACACGTACACCACTGGTCGGGAAACGACGCTGGCACTGATCCCGATCGGGTACGGCGATGGAGTGCCACGGCACGCGTCGGGCGTGGGTCCGGTGCACCTTGCCGGTCGCGTCCGGACCATCGCCGGCCGCGTATGCATGGATCAGATCGTGCTCGACTGCGGCGACGACGACGTGCGTGCCGGCGACGTCGCGACGCTGTTCGGCCCGGGCCTCGGTGGCGAGCCGACGGCCGACGATTGGGCGGCGGCGGCCGGCACCATCAACTACGAGATCGTCACGCGGATCGGCGGCTCGCGCGTCGACCGAATCTACGACGAGGCGGCGCGGTGAGCCAACCAGGTTTGCCATCCGCGGACGCGGGCAGCAAGACATCACGCCGGCGGCGCGCCGGTGTCATCGGCGCCGTGGTCGGTGTCGCGGTGGCCGGTGTGACCGCCGGCGTCGCGACCCAGCGGCTGATCATTCGACGGGCCAGGATGTCGGACACCGATCTCGCCAGCGAGCCCTTCGGGCGCTTGCCATTCGATGAGTCCCTTACGGTGAGCACCGACGACGGGGTCAACATCTACTGCGAGATCGTCGAGCCGGTGCCGGACGCTGGCGAGCACGCCGCCGAGACGGCAACGCCGACGCTCGTCTTCGTACACGGTTTCTGCCTGGACATGGGCACGTTTCACTTCCAGCGCCGCCAGTTGACCCGCTCCGGCGAATGCCGGCTGGTTTTCTACGACCAGCCTGGGCACGGCCGCTCGTCGAAGATCCACCAAGGCGAGTATTCGCTGGACATGCTCGGCCGGACGTTGAAGAGGGTGCTCGACGAGACCGTCCCGAGCGGCCCGATCATCCTGATCGGACACTCCATGGGCGGCATGACGATCATGGCACTGGCCGAGGAGCATCCCGAGCTGTTCGGATCGCGCGTCACCGGCATCGTCTTCATCTCTACCTCGGCCGGGCATCTCGACGAGGTCAACTTCGGCATGCCGGCGGTGCTCGCACGCTTCAGCCGTCAACTGATCCCGCTGATCAGCTCGACCGGACGCACCGGAGCCGGCGTGATCGACGCGGCCCGCCGGGCGTCGAGTGACCTCGCGTGGTTGTTGACCCGGCGCTACGGGTTCGGCAGTAAACGCGCCAATCCGGCCCTTGTGTCGTACGTCGAGCGGATGAACGGCCGGACGAGCACCGATGTCGTCGCTCGTTACGTCCGTGCGTTGACCGCGCACGCGGGATATCCGGCGCTGGAGGCACTCGCCAACACACGGGTCCTCGCGATCTGCGGGGATAAGGATCAGCTCACGCCGCTGTCGCACTCGCAGGAAATCGTGGCGGTCCTGCCGAAGTCCAGGCTCGTCGTGGTGCCGGAGGCGGGTCACGTCGCGCTGATGGAATACCCCGATCTCGTCAACGACGCGGTGTTCGCCTTTCTGGACGAGGTCAGGGATTGATGGGTACGGCATTTCGCTCGGTCGAGCTGCCGACCGTGGACAGCACGCGCGCGTTCGGGGAGTCGGTCGCGCGAGCGCTGAGGGCCGGCGACCTGATCGTGCTGAGCGGCCCGCTGGGGGCCGGCAAGACGGCGTTGGCGCAGGGGATCGGCACCGGGCTCGGAGTCACCGGAGCCGTCACGTCACCAACATTCGTCATCGCTCGCGTCCACCGTGCCGGTCACGCCGGCGGATTGCCGCTCGTCCACGTGGATGCCTACCGGCTCGGTGCGGTGCGCGACCCCCGCGCCGAGGTCGATGACCTGGACCTTGACGCGTCCATGGACGACGCGGTCACGCTGGTCGAGTGGGGCGAAGGCATCGTGGAACAGCTGGCGGACACGCATCTCACCCTGCGGATCGAGCGCCGGGACGACGAGACACGCGTGGTGACGATCGAACCGTCCGGCCCGGACTGGGTCGAGAGGGTCGCCGCGATCGATCTTGACGCGATCGCTGCGCACCGCTGAATCCGGCCCACCGAGCGGCGGAAGATAGGGTACATACCGTGCTAGTTGTCGTGCTCGATTCGGCTACGCCGGCGATCACCGCGGCGGTCGCGTCGATCGACCCGGCCCCGAGCGATCCCGCGCGGCCGAACGCCGGGCCGGACGTCATCGTCCTCGCCGAACGCGTTCACGTCGACGGGCGTGCCCACGGGGAGTTGCTAGCGCCCGAGATCGCGAGCGTCCTCGCCGAGGTCGGCAAGGTCGCCGCCGACGTCGGGGCAGTGATCGTCGGCGTCGGGCCGGGGCCGTTCACCGGCTTGCGGGTCGGCCTGGTCACCGCGGCCGCGTTCGCCGACACGCTCGCCATCCCGGCGTACGGAGTCGGCACGCTCGACGCGATCGGCGCGGCCGCCGGACCCGGGACGGTGCTTGTGGCCACTGATGCCCGGCGACGCGAGGTCTACTGGGCGGTCTACCGCGACGGCGTACGTGTCACCGAGCCATCGGTCGATCGGCCGGCCGACCTGGTCGACTCGATCGACTTCCAGACCGCCGGAATCGAGGCGGCCGTCGGGGCCGGCGCCCGGCTCTACGCGTCCGTGATCGGGCTGCCGATCCGCGACGAACCCACCTATCCGCCCGCCGGCGCGCTCGCGTCGCTCGCGGCCGCCCGCATCCTCGCCGGCGCGCCCACGGAACCGTTGACACCGCTCTACCTGCGCCGCCCGGACGCCGTCGAGCCAGGCCAACGCAAGGCAGTGTTGTGACCGCCACCCCGGGAACGCCGAGCGTGGCGACCCTGACTCTGACCCGCATGCGGTGGTGGCACATCGACGAGATCCTGCCGATCGAGGCCGACCTCTTCGGCGCGGAGCTGTGGTCGGCCCCGATGTTCTGGAGCGAGCTGGCCAACGGGCATCACTACGTGGTCGCGCTCGATGGCGACGGGCACGTGGCCGGCTACGGTGGCCTCGCCGTCGCCCCGCCGGACGAGGCGTGGATCCAGAACATCGCCGTACGCCGGGATCGGCAGCGACTCGGCATCGGCCGTACCGTGCTGGAGGCTCTGTTGGCCGAGGCAGACGCCGCGGGCGTGCGGTCGGTGCTGTTGGAGGTTGCCGTGGATAA
>DASQPR010000372.1:0-2471 GCA_035643815.1 Micromonosporaceae bacterium
TCGAGTGCGTGCCGGAGACCGAGACCCTGGACCGTGCGGCGCAGCTCATGCGCGAGCACAATGTCGGCTCGTTGCCGATCTGTGGCATCGACAACCGCCTCACCGGCATCATCACCGACCGTGACATCGTGGTGAAATGCATCGCGACCGGGCATGACCCGTCGAAGATGACCGCGGCCGACCTCGCTCAGGGCGCACCCATCTGGGTTGGCGCCGATGCGAACGAGGACGACGTGCTGGACCTCATGGAAGACGGCCTGATCCGGCGGCTGCCGGTGATCGAAAACCACGAGCTCGTCGGGATGATCAGCGAGGCCGACCTGGCGACGCACCTGCCGGCCGACAAGGTCGCGACCTACTGCAACACGGTCTACTCGGCGCCGGCCACCCTGTAGGCGCGGCTCCGCTCACGCGGGGTCACGCTTTTGGCGCGGCTCACGCGTCCGACTCATGGGCGGACGCGACCCGTCCGGCGCATACTCGCCGGGTGACGACACTCGACGATGTGGCGGCGCTGGGTGCCGCCGAGCAGGGCCTGGCCGTGGTGTCGACCTCGCGGGCCGACGGCAGCATCCAGTCATCGCTCGTGAACGCGGGCGTAACACCGCATCCGTCGATCGGCCAGCCGACGCTGGCGTTCGTGACCTACGGCAAGGTCAAGCTCGCGAACCTCCGCGCACGACCCCACATGGCGGCGACCATCCGGTCCGGTTGGCGGTGGGCGACCGTCGAGGGACGCGCGGGCCTGATCGGACCGGACGACCCGGATCCGTCGGTCGACGCGGAGCGGCTGCGGGTGCTCTTGCGTGAGGTGTTTCTCGCCGCCGGCGGCACGCACGATAACTGGGAGGAGTACGACCGTGTCATGGCCGAACAGCGGCGCACGGTCGTACTCGTAGAAGCAACCCGGATTTACGGAAGTTGACGGTTCACGTCCGCGATCCCGTACCCCTTGTCGCATCCGGCCGCTGGCCCGCACCGGAGCTGTTGCTGCTCGACGAGCCGTTCGCCGCCCTCGATGCGCAAACCCGTGAGGTGATGCAGTCCGAGCTGCTCAACATCTGGGAGCGTACGCACAAGACCGCGGTGTTCATCACGCACCAGATCGACGAGGCGGTCTACCTCTCCGATCGCGTCATGGTCATGACCGCGCGGCCCGGCCGGGTGCGGGAGATCATCGACATCGACCTGCCGTGGCCGCGGTCGCTGACGCTCAAGCGTGACCCGGCGTTCGTGAAGTACCTCGACCAGGTCTGGACGCTGATCGAGGAAGAGGGACGGATCGGCGCAGGCGCCGGTCCCGCGCAGTCGTCTTGAGTCAGACCTCCAACGCCACCCGGTCGCCCGGTCTCAGACCGCGGCGACCGGTGCATCAGTTGCGTCCGTTGCGTGGGGCGTGCGCGCCGGGCAAGCGATCTCAGCGCCCGGCCGGGCCGGCGTCAGTTGTGCAGCCGTCAGTTGTGCAGGAGCATCCGGATCCGCAGCTCCGACAGGTGACGCATGTGTTCGATGGCCAGCTTCTCGGCCGTGGCCGCGTCGCCCTGACTGATCGCGTCGGCCAAGGCGACATGCTCCGCGATCGACTCGGCCACGCGTCCGGGCAGTCCGAGCGTCGGATCGGGGAAACGTCGCGCCGCGTTCTGCACCTGTGTGAGCGCGCGCTCCAGGTAACGGTTGCCGGCCGCGTCGCGCACGATCGCGTGGAATTGGAAATTCAGCCGCGACAGCTCGCGGAAGTCGCCCAGCTCGCCGACCCGTTTCATCTCCGGGATCAAGACGGAGAACTCCTGCAGGCAGTGCCGGGGCGCGCGGCGCGCGGCGAGCTTGGAGGCCAGGGCCTCGAGCGCTTCCCGCATCACGTACAGCTCGAGGACGTCGTCGCTGGTCATGGGGCTCACTACGGCGCCCTGGTTCGCGTTGATGTTGACGAGACCTTCGGCCGCGAGCATGCGGAAGGCATCGCGCACCGGGGTCCGGCTCACCTTGAGCTCACGCGCCACCTCGGCCTCGCGCAGCCATGCCCCGGGCTCGAGCACGCCGTCGAGAATGGCCTCGCGGAGAGCACCGGCGACCGCTTCCGGCATGCTGCCCCGTGTCGGCGCACTCCCGTCGCCCGACAGCACGAGGCGCTGCAAGCCGACGGCGACGGCGCCACCGGACTCGGTCGGTTGGGTTATCACAGTCGGCGTCCTCACTTCGAGACGGGGCGGTCTCTGTGATCGTATGCACCAGTCGCCCTCGTGTACACGAGCGCAATGTTGCGGCCGCGTGTTCTCCAGCTTTGTACGGGAGAGAGTCTAAGCAAAACTGACGCCTCAGCGCTGCCGCAGCCGGCGGCAAATCTCGTATGCTCTCTGCATGTAATTGCGCCATGCCGTGCGCTGCGGTACGAGGAAGGACGACGTGGATGACACGCACGATCACCCGCCGGCCGTCCGCACGACACACCGACGCCCGAGGCGATCGAACGC
>DASQPR010000373.1:0-2231 GCA_035643815.1 Micromonosporaceae bacterium
CAATGGTGTTTAACGCGAGCGGCGCAGCGTTGATCAACGCGGCCACCGGCAGGACCTTCGCGGGATCGGTGATCGTCGCTCCGTACACGCGACCGGGCGTGCCGCCCGGCCCTGGGTGACCAACCATCGAGGCGACGACCACGGTGGCGTTCCGGCCAATAGCACCGGAAGCCGGCTTCGGCTCCGCGTACGCAACGATCGCATCCACGCGTATCACGACATCCGTGCCCACCTGGATCATCTCGATTGCCACATCACGGACGCGGAGCAGGTCGCGAGCCGGGTAAACAAAGTATGAGCCGCTCACGCCGCCGGGCACCCTTGAGGCGACCCCTGATGTGAAGCCGATCCCGCCCGCCGGCATATGCGCCGCGGCGCCCTTCAGCACATCCGCGACCGAACCGGTCACCCGCCACCACCCTGTCGACGCGACGACATCCTGTTGTACGCCGGTGCCCGGTGGTGGCAAGGCCGTGCCATGCGGCGGTTGACCGTTGAGCCGCGTCGCGCCGGCCGGAACCGGGAACGCCGCGATCAACCGATCGGCTTCCCGCTTTGCCGAAGCGAGAACGGGCTCCACACTGCTGCTCGGCGACCGTGGCGACGCCGCTGTTGCGTTGGTCGTCGACGACGTGCGACCGCAGGCCGCACACGGGGACGCGACCAGTACGAGCGCGGCGGCGGCGAGAGCGCCGGATGTCGTACGCAGGCGGGGCATGTCGATCTGACGCGCGCGGTCCGGTCCAGGTTCCGCCGCTGAGCGCCACCGGCGGTCGCCGACAATCGACGGACACCGGCGATGATCGATGCGGCGTTCGTCAGCGAACGCCCTGCGCGGCGTGGGACTCGAGCGTCGAGGAGTCATCGATTGACGAAGGCAGTCCGCCGGCGCCGCCCGCCGGTCCGGATGCTGGGGGATCGCCGTGCATATAGCGCTTGCCGCGCAGTGCCGATGCCGCACACGCGACCAGTGCCATGATCGCCGCGGCACTGAACACGATGACGAGGCCGTGATGGAATGGTCCGGAGATCAGGTTCGGGAAGTACTCGTGACCGGTCAGCGTCGCCGCGTTATGGGCCGGCAGCGCGTGCAACACGTTCGCGCCAAGCAGGTGCTGCATCGGATTGGTACCGAGGAAAGCGGCGAATAGCGTGCTGACCGGGGGCAGCGTTGCCACCTGGGACGCCGTCGCGGCCGGAACGCCCTGCGCCGCCAGTCCGGTGCTGAGCGTGTGTGGCAGCGCGCTCGCGAGACCGGCGATCATCAGCGAGAAGAAGATGCCGATCGACAGCGACGTGCCGGCGTTTTGACAGGTCGCACGCATACCTGAAGCGACTCCTCGATCGGCCGAGGGCACGCTGCTCATCACCGACGACGTGTTCGGCGCCGAGAACATGCCTTGGCCGAGGCCGCAGGCGAGGATCAGCAGGGCGAACTCCGGGTATTTGAAGTTCACCGGAATGAGCATCAATCCGATGAACGCAGCTGCGACGATCAACAGACCGACCGTCGCGAACAGCCGCGAACCGAACCGGTCGGAGAGGACTCCGGAGATCGGACCGGCGATGAGGAAGCCGGCGGTCAGCGGCAACAGATAGATGCCGGCCCACAGCGGCGTCTGTTCGAAGCTGTAGCCGTGCAGCGGCAGCCAAATGCCCTGCAGCCAGATGATCAGCATGAACTGCAGGCCGCCGCGGGCGGTCGCGGTCAGCAACGTCGCGATGTTGCCGGCGGCGAAGGCACGGATCTTGAACAGTGCAAGGTTGAACATAGGCTGCGCGACACGCGTCTCGACCAGCACGAAGAGTGCCAGCAACGCAATGCCGCCGATCAGGCCGCCGAGGACGATCGGGTTCGTCCAGCCGGTCGGGTGGCCGCCGTACGGCTGGATCCCGTACGTCATCGCGGCCAGGATGAAGGCGGCACCGAGCGCGAACGTGAGGTTGCCGGCCCAGTCGACGCGCGCCCTGGTCCGCGTGCTCGTCTCGCGCAGGCTCCGGTACGACCAGATCGTGCCGATGACGCCGAACGGCACGCTGATCCAGAAGACCGCCCGCCAATCGATCGCGGCGAGCAGACCGCCGGCGACGAGGCCGAGGAACTGACCGGCCAGCGCCGTGATCTGGTTGATGCCCAGAGCCATGCCCCGCTGGTTCGACGGGAACGCGTCGGTCAGGATCGCGGCCGAGTTCGCCATCAGCATCGCTCCACCGGTCGCCTGGACTACGCG
>DASQPR010000374.1:0-2062 GCA_035643815.1 Micromonosporaceae bacterium
CCACCGCCAGCACCCACGCGTGCATCGCCTGTTTGCGGAAGCGGCCGCGACCCTCGATGTCGACAAGCTTCCTGAGCTCTACGTCGAGCAATCGCCGATTATCAACGCATCGTGCATCGGCATGTCCAAGCCGTTCATCACCGTCACTCACCGCGCTGTCGAACTACTCGACGACGAAGAGCTGCGGTACGTGCTCGGCCACGAACTCGGCCACCTACGCAGCGGGCACGCCGTCTACCGCACGATGATGGTGATCCTGGCGCGGTTGTCGATGAACCTGGCCTGGCTGCCGGTCGGTGCGATCGTCCTGCGTGGCGTGATCGTCGCGTTGCAGGAGTGGTGGCGCAAGGCCGAGCTGTCCGGCGACCGCGCCGGCCTGCTCGCCGGCCAGGATCCGGCGGCGGCGCTGCGGGCGCACATGAAGCTCGCCGGCGGCGGCGACCTGGCCGAGATCGACACCGCAGCATTTCTGGAGCAGGCGAGTGAGTACGACTCGACTGGCGACCTGCGAGACAGCCTGCTGAAACTGCAGATGCTGCTCGGTCTGACGCATCCGCTGCCGGTGGCGCGCGCGGCCGCCCTGCGGGAGTGGATCGACTCGGGGGCGTACGCCCGGATCCTCTCGGGCGACTACCCGCGCCGGGAAAGCGACAAGGACGCCTCGATCCGCCAGGACGCGAAGGAGGCCGCCGAGTCCTACCGCGACTCGTTCCGGCGTTCCCAGGACCCACTCGTCGGCCTGCTGCGCAAACTCGGCGACGGCGCGTCCGGCGTGGGCGATGTGGTCGGCTCGGGCGCGAGTCGGGTCCGCGGCTGGATGGGCAACCGTGCCGACGGCACGTCGGGAAGCAACCGGACCAACGGCACGCCGCCGCCGGACGAACCCGCGAGCTGACCCGGCCCACGCGCGGGAGCGGCCCCAGCCCGAGCCCGGTGTCGATGCCGCCTCGCGGCTGCGCGACGCATCGGCGGGCATACGATCGCTCCCATGACCGATGACGAGCTGCGCGCCAAAGTTGCCGCCACCCTGCCCGGCGTCCGAGCCGACCTCGAACGCCTCGTAGCGATCCCGAGCATCGCGTTCGACGGATTCGACCATGAGCACGTCCGCGCGTCGGCAGACGCCGTGGCGGACCTGTTGCGGGCGGCCGGTCTGCCCGACGTGACCGTCGTCCGGGCCGGCGGTCAGCCAGCCGTGATCGGCCGCAAGCCGGCCCCGCCGGGCGCGCCGACCGTGCTGCTTTACGCGCATCACGACGTACAACCGATCGGCGACGCGAGCCAGTGGCAGAGCGAGCCGTTCGTGGCGACCGAACGGGACGGTCGGCTCTACGGCCGCGGTGCCGCCGACGACAAGGCTGGTGTGATGGCGCACGTCAGCGCGTTGCGGGCGCTCGGCGATGACCTGCCGGTCGGCGTCGTTGTGTTCGTCGAGGGCGAAGAGGAGTTCGGCTCGGACTCCCTGGAGGAGCTGCTCAAGCAGCACCGGGATGAGATTGCGGCCGACGTGATCGTGATCGCCGACTCCGGCAACTGGGACATCGGGGTTCCTGCCCTGACCACGAGCCTGCGCGGCATCGTGAATTGCTTCGTCGACGTCCGTACGTTGGACCACGCCGTACACAGTGGGATGTTCGGCGGTGCCGTGCCGGACGCCTTGACGACGCTGTCGAAGCTCCTCGCCACGCTGCACGACGATGCCGGCGACGTCGCGATCGCGGGCCTGGTGCAGGCGGCCGCCTCGCCGCTGGACTACCCGGCGGACCGGTTCCGCGAGGAGGCGGGCATGCTCGACGGCGTCGAGTTCATCGGCACCGGACGGCTCGTCGACCGGATGTGGACGAAGCCGTCGGTGTCCGTTCTCGGCATCGATGCGCCACCGACCAACGCGGCCCCGAATGCACTCGTGCCGACCGCTCGCGCCAAGATCAGCGTACGGCTCGCGCCCGGCGACGATGCCCGCAAGGCGTACGAGGCCGTCAAGTCGCACCTCGAGTCGCACGTACGGTGGGGTGCCTTGGCCACCGTGACCCTGGAGGCCGGTGGTGATCCGTGCGTCATC
>DASQPR010000375.1:0-8474 GCA_035643815.1 Micromonosporaceae bacterium
GATGTGACCATCAACGACCGGGCTGGCTTCATCGCGAACGCCCTGCTGTTCGGCTATCTCAATCACGCCGTGACCATGTACGAGGGCCGCTATGCCAGCCGCGAGGACATCGACGCGGCGATGAAACTCGGCTGCGGATTGCCCATGGGGCCGCTCGCGCTGATGGACCTCATCGGGCTCGACACCGCGTACGAAATCCTCGACACCATGTATCGCCGCGGCGGCCGCGATCGGCGGCACGCACCGGCGCCACTCCTTAAGCAGATGGTGACCGCTGGTCTCCTTGGTCGCAAGAACGGTCGGGGCTTCTACACGTACGAGAAGGCTGGCTCGCCGGTCGTCATCACCGACGAGTCGACGCCGGCCCCGGCCGAGGACGCCGGCGCGGCGGGCGACATCCATCAGAAGATCCGCAAGGTTGGCGTGGTCGGCTCCGGCACCATGGCCACCGGCATCATCGAAGTGTTCGCCCGCAACGGGTACGACGTCGTGTCGGTGACCCGGGGTGCCGAGCGGTCGACGACCCTGTCCGAGGCGTTCAAGAAGTCGCTGGCCAAGGGCGTCATCCGCGGCAAGCTGTCCGAAGAGGACCGCGATGCGGCGCTCGCGCGGGTGAACTGGTCGGCGACGCTCGACGACCTCGCCGACGTCGACCTCGTGGTCGAAGCGGTGGTCGAGGAGCTGTCGGTGAAGACGGCACTGTTCTCCTCGCTCGACGACATCTGCAAGCCGGGCACGATCCTCGCCACCACGACATCGAGCCTGCCGGTGATCGAGTGCGCGATGGCCACGTCTCGGCCATCGGAGGTCGTCGGCCTGCACTTCTTCAACCCGGCGCCGGTGATGGGACTGATCGAGGTCGTGCACACGATCCGTACCGCACCGGAGACGGTCGAGACGGCTCGCGCGCTGGTGGAAAGCCTTGGCAAGCATCCGGTGGTCTGCGCCGACCGGGCCGGGTTCGTGGTCAACGCGCTGCTGTTCCCATACCTGAACGACGCCGTACGGATGGTCGAGGGCAGTTACGCGACCGCCGATGACATCGACTACGCGATGAAGCTGGGCTGCGGCTACCCGATGGGCCCGTTCGAGCTCCTCGACGTGATCGGCCTCGACGTGTCGCTCGCCATACAGCGAGAGTTGTATCTCGAGATGCGAGAGCCGGGTTTCGCGCCAGCACCGCTGCTCGAACAGCTCGTCACGGCCGGCTACCTGGGCCGGAAGGTCGGTCGGGGCTTCCGAGACTATCGCTGACGGCAGGTGCGGCGGATCACTGCGCTGAGCACGGTCCGGCGCTGTGAAGCGGGATGGCCGATCGTAGGCTTGCATAGTGAGCCCGCGTCGACACCACCGTGCCGCCGCCGACGTGGCGCCGCTGGACGAAGGCCGCGCGCGCCGGGGTGTGGAGCGGGTCCACGCAGCGCGCGACGGAGACTGGCTCGTGCGATCGATTCCCGGCGACGCGTCCACGAAGACCTACCGCTGTCCCGGCTGTGACCAGGAGATCCCGCCGGGTGTCGCGCATGTCGTGGCGTGGCCGGCCGACGCGCGTGGCGATCTGGCCGACCGACGGCATTGGCATACCGCGTGCTGGCGGGCGCGCGACAACCGCGCACCGCGGCTCATCCGCCGGCGATGAGCCCGCCTCACCATGACTGGAGTTGACCACGTGACCGCAATCCGGGCGAATTCGATCCTGCCGGCCCGACGGAGCGACATCGAGTTACAGACGGCCGACGGCGTCACGCTCGTGGGCGAGGTGGCGCTGCCCGCGGATCGCGATCCGGTCGCGACCATCGTGTGCCTGCATCCGCTGCCCACCCACGGCGGCATGATGGACAGCCACGTGTTCCGGAAGGCCGCGTGGCGACTGCCGGCACTCGCCGGGGTTGCGGTAGTGCGGTTCAACAGTCGGGGTACGGCCAGTGTTCGCGGAGCCAGCGGCGGCGAGTTCGATGGTGGCGTGGCCGAACGCTATGACGTGGCCGCCGCGATCGAGTACGCGGAGTTCGCCGGCCTGCCATCGATCTGGCTTGTGGGCTGGTCGTTCGGCACCGATCTGGCGCTGCGGTACGGCCACGATCCGAGCATCGTCGGCGCGATCCTGCTGTCGCCGTCACTGCGCTTCTCGAGACCGGACGACCTCGCCATCTGGGACGCTGCGGGCAAGCCTCTGGTGGCGTTGGTGCCCGAGTTCGACGACTACCTCCGGCCGGCCGAGGCTCGCGAGAAGTTCGCGTCCGTCCGGCAGGCCGAGGTGATCGGCGTGACCGGGGCGAAGCACCTGTGGGTCGGTCAGGCCGAGACGGCACTCGACGAGATCGTGCGCCGGGTCGCGCCGGCCGCATACCCGTTGCCGACCGAATGGAACGGTCCGATGGAATCCGGCGACGCGAGCGCGTACGCCAACCGGACGACCGCGGCGTTCGCCGACGTCCCGATGCCCGACGAAACTACTTTCGGTTCCGACCCGCGCTGACCGGTTCGCCCTGCTTGATGGCGACGGTCGGAGCGTCGGCGCCGTCGCTGGCCTCGTCGGGGTCGTCGTCGCGGGAGTCGGCATCGTCGCCGGCGTTCGCGTCACGAGTCTTGGCGCGGGAGTCGCCCGGCTTTCCGGCGCCGGCCGCAGCGTCCGATCCGTTCGTTTTCGCGTCGGGCTTGTCGCTGGCCTTCGCGTCGGTCGTCTTGGCGTCGGTGGTCTTGGCGTCGGTGGACTTGGCGTCGGTCGTCTTCGCGTCCGCGGCCTTTGAGTCGCCGCCCTTAATTTCGCCCGAGTTGGCCACGTCAGATTTGGCCGTGGCGTCCGTACCGTCGGTCATCTTTGCCGTGGTGGAGCCGCTGCCGCCCGATGGCTTCGTGAGCGTGATCGTCTTGTCGTCGCCATCTTCGAGGGCCACCGGATCGACGCGGACCGTCGGCTCGTCAACGTCCGGCTGCACCCCGCGCGAGCCAACCGGGATCACGATGGTCGGCGAGTCATCCGCCACGACAGTCGTCTGCAGCGTGGTTGAATTCGCTCGCTCGGACTCGGTGCGTACGGCCAGTGCTGCCTGGGCCGCCGCGACCGCTTCCTGCCGGGCAGCAGTCATCTGCTCGCGTGCGGCCTCGGCCTGCTGCTCGGCCGCGGCCGTTTCGGCTCGGGCGGCCTGAGCTCGCTTGAGCGCTCCGGCCGCTTCGTCCTGGGCCGAGGCAAGTTCGACGCGGGCCGCTTCCAGCTGCCGCGCGGCATCTTCAGCCTGCTCGTAGCTTGCCGCGGCCTGCTCGCGATATGCGTGCGCCTTCTTTTCCGCCGCGCTTGCCTGCTGCTGGCTGGCCGCCGTAGCCCGGTTCGCCTCGGTGATGATCCGTTCCGCCTGGGCACGCGCGGCGCCGAGCACGGCCTCAGCCTCGGCGCGGACGGCGTCGCTGGCTTTGCGAGCGGCGTCTTCGGCCTGGTCGCGGGTGGTGATCGCGTAGCGCTCGGTTTCCGTACGCAACGCGGCGAGTTCGGCCTCGGCCGCCGCCCGTCGCTCGGCCACCTGTTGGTCTACCGCCTGGCGCTGCTGCTGTACGTAGGTCTCGGCCTCGGACCGTGCCGTCTGTGCGTACGTTGTCGCTTCGGTCTTCAGCCGTTCCGCGTACGCCATGGCCTCGGTCGTGACCTGCTGTACCTTGCGCTGTGCTTCGTCGAGCACGAGCGCGCCGGCCGCGGCCGCGTCGGCGGTGGTCGCCGCGGCCTGCTGGTGAGCGGCCTGGGCCTCGGTGTCGATCTCCTTGCGCCGCTGCGCTACGTACGCCTCGGCCGCGGCGATCTCGGCCTGGAGCGCATCCCGACGGGCGGTCGAGGCTTCATCCTCCTCGCCCCGGCGCGCGGCGAGTGCGACCTCGAAGTCACGCATGGCATTCGAACGCTCGGCTTGTGCCTCCGCGAGCAGGCGCTCAGCTTCGGCCCGGATGTCGTGGACCGACTGATGCGCGCCGCGCACGATAGCGGCGGCCTGATCTTCGGCGAGGCCGAGGATCTGTTCCACGCGGTGGCCGAGATGGCGGAAGGACGTCGCTTCGGTGACCGGGCTGCGACCGCGGGTCTCGGCCGCCTCGGCCCGAAGCATCTCGGTCTCGTTCGCCAGCGCTTGCGCCTGGCGTAACGCCTCATCCCGTTCGGCCGCGAGCGCGGTTATCTCCGCTTCCGCCTGCTCGACGTAAGCACCGACCTGGCGCCTGTCGTAGCCGCGCATGACTAGCTCGAAACCAAGGTTCATCTGCGCGGCTTCCCCCATTGCGAACAAATCCCCGCCATGTGCCATGCGCTCCATCCTCACACGGTTTGTCCCGTCGCGCTGGGATACACACCGGCACAACGGGACAAACGCGACTGAGTCTTAGCTGGGAGTATGGCCCTAGCGGCGCGCCGGAGTGTGCTCCGGTCAGGCCTCTGCGGCGACCTTTTCGGACTCCTTCTTCTCGTCCTTCGGAGCCATCATTTGCTGCGGAACGATGCCGGCCAGACCGGACAGCATCTGACCGAGCTGGGTGGTGACGGCGTCCTTCTGACGCGTCAGCTCCTCGACCTCGCGACGCGCGGCGGTCGTCGCGGCGTCGGCCTCGGCCTTGGCCTCCTTGACCATGCGACCGGCCTCGCTGCGGGCCTCGCCCACTGTCTTGTCGGCCAGCGCCTTCGCCTTGTCGATCGTCTCGGTGGCGGTGCGCTCGGATTCGACGCGGCGCGCCTCCGCTCGCAGCTCGATCTCCTTGGCCCGCTCCTCGGCCGTCCGGGCCCGGAGGTCCGCCTCGCTGACGAGCTTCTGGGTCGCGGCGACCGCGGCCGTGTGGCGCTGGGACTCCTCGCGCTCCGCCTTCTCCTGACGCTCGGCGATTTCGAGTTGCAGCGCCTGCAGGTCCTTGTCGCGCTTTTCCCGCGCGTCGGAGAGCATCTTGGTCGCCTCGGCGCGCTTTTCCTCTGCCTCGCGAGCAGCCTTCGCACGGAGCTGGGTGATCTCGCGCTCGGCGGTGGCGCGCAGCGTCGCGACCTCGCGCTCGGCGGTCGCCTTCTGCTCGGCGACCTCGTGCTGGGTCGCGGCCCGCAGCTGCTTGGTGTCGCGCTCGGCGTCCGAACGGAGTGTGTCCGCCTCCCGGCGGGCCTGCACGCGGGTCTCGGCGGCCTCCCGCTCTGCGATATTGCGGGCGTTGCCCGCCTCCCGCTCGGCGGTCGCCTTCATGGCGGCGGCCTCGGCGCGGGCCTTGTCCGTGATCTCGCGTGCCTCGAGCTTCGAGGCGGACACGATGCCCTCGGCTTCGCGCTTTGACTCGCCCCGGTGGTCGTTGGCCTGTTCCTCGGCGAGCCGGAGAATCTGCTCGACGCGGGTGCCCAGCCCGGACAGTGTCGGTCGGCTGCTCTCTTCGAGCTGCTTGGTGCTGTCGGTGAGCTTCTGCTCCGTGGTGTTCAACCGCTGCTCGGCTTGGCGGAGCCGGCGCTGCGCCTCGACGGCACGCTGCTCGGCCTCCGTCCGTGCCTGCTCGGCCTGCGACAGGGCGGCGTTGACCCGCTGCACGTACGAATCAACCTGCGCTGGGTCATAGCCACGAATCTTTACGCTGAACTCGCCCTCTTGGGCGTTGTCGAAGAAGGCTGTCGACGATTGCTGGGCCATGGAGGAATACTCGCAGACGTTCGAGGGCGGATTGCAAGCCAGGGGCAGAGCGAGGCACAAGCTCCGGGGGCGAGCGTATCGCCAGCTTCAGGTCAGCGGAAGACCCGTGCCCCCGTGATTGGCTCACTGTTGACCCGACCTGGTGATAGCCCGACGTCGCCGACACTCCGGTCGCGGAGCGTATCGATTCGGCGGGCAAACACCGACAACCCTGCTCACGAGCGGTCACCGACGGTGTCGGGCCTCGGGATTTCGGCCGTGTCGGCGTGCCCGATCAACGGCCGCGGAACGTAGTGATCGCGTCGATGTGCTTGGCACGCAAGGCTTCGTCGCGTACGCCCAGTCCCTCGGTCGGGGCGAGACACAGCACGCCCACCTTGCCCTGATGCGCGTTGCGATGGACTTCGTACGCTGCCTGTCCGGTCTGCTCCAGTGGGTACGTCTTGGACAACGTCGGGTGGATGGCCCCGCGGGAGATCAGCCGATTTGCCTCCCACGCCTCCCGATAGTTTGCGAAATGCGAGCCGATGATCCGTTTGAGATTCATCCAGAGGTACCGGTTGTCGTACTGGTGGAGATAGCCGGACGTCGACGCGCAGGTCACAATCGTGCCGCCGCGCTTGGCGACGTAGACACTCACGCCGAACGTCTCCCGGCCAGGATGTTCGAAAACGATGTCCGGGTCGTCGCCCCCGGTGAGTTCGCGGACGCGTTCGCCGAAACGCCGCCACTCGTCAGTGTCCTGTGTGTTCTCGTCCTTCCAGAACGTGAAACCCTCCGCGTTGCGGTCGATGACGAGCGTGGCGCCCATCCGCCGGCACAACTCCGCCTTCTCCGGGCTGGACACGACGCACACCGGTGTCGCTCCGCCGTTCAGCGCGAGCTGCGTGGCGTACGACCCGAGACCGCCGGAGGCGCCCCAGATGAGGACGGTGTCGCCCTGTTTCATCTGGGCGCCGTGATGGGACACCAACTGTCGATAGGCCGTCGAGTTGACCAGACCCGGCGCGGCCGCCTCTTCCCACGTCAGATGGGCCGGCTTCGGCATCAGTTGATTCGATTTGACGATCGCCATCTCGGCCAGTCCACCGAAGTTCGTCTCGAACCCCCAGATGCGCTGCTCCGGATCGAGCATCGTGTCGTCGTGCCCGGCGGCGTCCTCCAACTCGACGGACAGGCAGTGCGCCACGACCTCATCTCCCGGCCGCCATTTCGTGACGCCCGGTCCGGTGCGCAGCACGACACCGGCCGCATCCGAGCCGACGACGTGATACGGCAGGTCGTGTTTGCGGGCGAGGTCCGAACTCCTGGCGTACTTCCTGAGGAACTTGAACGTGGAGACCGGCTCGAAGATCGATGTCCACACGGTGTTGTAGTTGACCGCGCTCGCCATCACGACGATCAGCGCCTCGCCTGGCCCGAGCGGCGGCGTCGGCACGTCCATAAGCTGCAGCGACTTGCGCGGATCCTTGTCCCGGCTGTCCAGACCGTCGAACATCGCCGCATCCTCGGCGCGGACGACCACGCCGCGGTAGGTCGGGGGGATATCAACCTCGGCCAGCGCAGCCAGGCCCGAGCGGGCATGGACCGCGTCGGTGCCCTCGGTCGCCAGAATGATGTTCAAAATCTCCTGCATGCCGGGCCGCCTTCGGGAAGTTGCGGTTACGCCAGATGACATGTCGGTTGGCATTCGCGAGCGCTCGCCGCGCGCATAGCCCTGTGGCGGTGGAGGTTACTGGTTAGTAGCAACGCGCGGAACCGAAATGTGAGTAAGTCCATCGAGGTCGGCCCAATCACGCTCAAAGATGCATGCAACCCCGTGGGTACGAGCGCAAACGCGCGCCGAGGCCATCCGTGGCCATATGTCTGGGCGACGGCAACCCCCGCGCCATGCGATGGCGTCTTGGATGACACACGCGTTTGACGTGACGTCAGCGCGAGACCAGGGGGTATTCATGTTTTCAACGACGATTCGCCGGTGTGGCCCCGGGGCGGCGGCGCTAGCGTGCGTTGCCGTACTCGCCGCCTGTGGAACCCATCCGGCCGGTGCGCGCTCGAGGGCGGATCCGAGCGCGAGTGGTACGAGTGCGGGCGTACCCGTCGCGTCGGCGACGCCGGCGCCGAAACCATCGGCGACGCCCAGCGCCACCCCATCGCCCAGCGTCACGAGCACTGCACATGGTCCGAGCACTGCCGGCGTGGCCGCTTGCCGGCGGGATAACGTGACCGCCGCGATGGTGCACGCCGGTGGCGCGGCCGGGACGTCCGGCTACACGATCCACCTCACCAGTCATGGCCGTACGACGTGCACGCTGTCGGCGAACCCGAAGCTCTATTACACGACGTCGGCGGGCACGGTTCGGGCGATCCCGGTGGCGGTGGTGCCGGGTGCGAAGTCGTTTGCTCTGCCGGCCGGCCGGATCGCCGAGACGATCGTCCTGATCGTCGACGGCCACGGCGGATACGCCACCGGTTCGCCGAACTGCGCGCACCCGGTGATCTACCGCGGCATCTCGGTGTGGGTGGGCGATGGTCGCCTTGCATTGCCCCACTTCGAGCTCGATGTCACGTGCGACGGCGTACGCGACACCGGCTGGAATTTCGCGCCGTAGCCGGCCGCCGACGCTTCCGCGGCGGGCGGATCAGTCGCCGGCCGGCTCGACCAATTCGATCAGAACACCGCCCGCATCCTTCGGGTGGACGAAGTTGACCCGGGAGCCGGCCGTGCCACGGCGCGGCGCGTCGTAGAGCAAGCGGACGCCACGGGCGCGCAGCGCGCGCGATGTCTCGTCGATATTCGCCACGGTGTACGCGAGCTGCTGTATGCCCGGCCCGTTGCGATCC
>DASQPR010000376.1:0-2821 GCA_035643815.1 Micromonosporaceae bacterium
CCACGTCCGTCTCCCGCACCCGTATAGGCCGCCGATGTTAGGCGACGGCCACGTCCCGTTCCGCTCCGCTTTCCGGCGCACGCGCGGACGCTGGGGGGATGGCGCATGGCATTTTGCGGCGCGGCCTTCCGCGCGAGCTACGCGCGACCACCTACCTGATCGCGTTCGTGGTCGCGACGGTGGCGACGGTCCTCGTCACCCGGGGTGTGCTCGCCGCGTCCGGTTTCCCGCAGGTGGGCGGCAGCGGCCTGCACGTGGCCCACGTGCTCTGGGGCGGACTGTTGATGGCGCTCGCGCTGGTTCTGGTGATGTCGTTCGTCGGCCCGGTGATCCGGCCGATTGTCGCGGTGCTCGGTGGCATCGGGTTCGGCCTCTTCATCGACGAGATCGGCAAGTTCGTGACCAGCACCAACAACTACTTCTTTCGACCGGCCGCCGCGATCATGTACGTCGTCATCGTCCTGTTCGTGCTGCTCATACAGGCGATGCACGGCCGACGCTGGCCCCAACCGGAGGAACTGCTGGCGGGCGCGTTGATGGAGGCGGTCGGTGGGGCCGCCGGCGGCATCAGCGACGGTCGCCGGGCCCGTGCGCTGGCCCTCGTCGAGGAGGCCGGTGACCAGCCAGCTGCGGCGGAGGCGGCCGCCATGCTCCGGACATTGCCGCGAACCACGCGCCAGGTCGGCGATCCGTTGACGTGGGTCGGCAACCGTGTCCGGCGGGTCGGCGGCGCGATCGTGACGAAGCGGTGGCTGCGCATCACCCTCGTGGTGATCCTGTGCGTGAACGCCGCCGCCGGGCTCCTGACCGCGCTGATCGTCATCCTGATCGAGGTGCTGCCGGCCAATCTGGCGAAGAACCTCTCCGCCGGCGCGTCGGCCTGGGAGGCGATCCCGGCGGCGCTCGCCGCGATCTGCGTCTTCGTCGGGATCCGGCGGCTCCGGCAGAATCCGCGCAGCGCGTACACGTGGTTCGAACGTGCCGTTCTTATCGACCTGCTGCTGACCCAACCGTTCATCGTGGCGGCCGACCAGTTCTCGGCTCTACCGTCGATCATCATCGACCTGCTGATGCTTGCCGCCTTCGGCGCCGCCAAGGCGGCTGCCCAGGCCGGAACGCTGCCGAATCGGGCCATGACGTCGCGCGCCCGGGATGCGGGCGAGACCGCGGGCGGCCTGTCGGGCGCCGAGCCATCGGTGTCCGAGGTCGATGCGTCGTCGGCCGCATCGGTCGAGGCACGGTCGCATTCGCCGGCACCGGTCCACGCGGCGGCGAGTCCGGTCGTGGCCGAGCCCGGCGCCGTGCCATCCGAGGCCAGCCCGCCCGACTCGTGATCTCATCGCAGGCGGGCGACGCGGCGCCATTACGCTGGCGGAGTGGACGGCGCGGACGGCTCGGACATTGTGGGAGCCGCGCGTACGACGGCCGAGCGCCTGTTGGCCGACGCGATGCCGCGACGCTGGCGGCACGTGTACGCAGTGGGCCATAAGGCGCAGCGGATCGCACCGGCGTTCTCGCCGACCGACGCCGCGACGCTGGTCGCCGCGGCCTGGCTGCACGACATCGGATACGCCACCGACCTCGTCGACACCGGCTTCCATCCGCTCGACGGTGCGCGCTGGCTGCGAGCCCGAGGTGCCGATGCGCGGGTCACGGTGCTGGTGGCCAACCATTCATGCGCGCTCATCGAGGCAGCCGAGCGCGGACTTGGCGCGATGCTCGCGGACGAATTCCCGCTCGAACGCTCGGCCACGGCCGACGCGCTGGTCTACTGCGACCTCACCACCGGGCCTGACGGTCGCTCGCTCAGCGTCGAGGACCGGCTATCCGAGATCCGGACCCGGTACGGCACCGGCTCGGTGGTCGCGCGCTTCGTCGATCGGGCTGAGGAAGATCTCGTGTCGGCCGTACGGCGGACACAACGGCGGCTCGGCACGCGTGGCCTGAGCGAGCCAACGTAGGCGATCAGGCGCGCCGTGCGGCGGCCGCGTAACGGTCGGCGGGGTCGGAGCCATCGACGAGCATGTCGTCGGTGATGCCGAGGTGCCGTCCGAGCGCTTCGCGACCGACCTCCGTCACGGTGACCGCCCGACCGGCCCCGACCCGTCCGATCCACGACGCCTCGAACGCGTGCCGGCACAGCGCCGCCGCGAGCGATCCGCCGAGATGCGGGCGGCGCTCGGTCCAGTCGAGGCAGCTGCGTAGCACCGGCCGGCGCGTCGGCGGTCGCACGCCGACGCTGACCCCGAGCCCCGCGAGCCACTCTTCGCCAGCGGGCGTCACCGCGAGCCCGTGGTCCCAACTGACGAGCCCGTGGTCGGTCATCGCATCCGAGATCGCCACACCGAGCCGGCCGGCGAGATGGTCGTAGCAAGTGCGGGCACGGGTGAGGGCTTGGCGGCGGGTCGCGCCGGTCAGCGACGACACGGCCGACCGCTGCCGGCCGGCGGCCGAGGTGATCGTCTCGATCAGGTTGGCGACGTCCGGCGTCGCGATGCGTACGTAGCGGTGCCGGCCCTGCCTCTCTTCGGCCAGCAGACCGCCGGCGATCAGGCGGCTGGTGTGCTCGCTCGCGGTCGACGCGGCCACGCCCGCGTGGCGGGCGAGTTCGGTGACCGTCCATGCGCGCCCGTCCAGCAGCGCGAGGCAGAACGTCGCCCGCGTGTCGTCGGCGAGGAGGCGGGCGAGATTCGCCATCGCCTCGGCGCTCCGCATCGGATCTCGGTTGCGATCCGGTCCACGATGTCGATCCGGTTCGGGGTTTCGATCCGGTTCGCGGTTTCGACGATGATCGCGCATCGTCCCATCATCGTCGGCGTAC
>DASQPR010000377.1:0-2955 GCA_035643815.1 Micromonosporaceae bacterium
CGCGACGACGACATGGACGTGAACATCACCAAGGAGAAGAAGCTCACGAACATGCGGCAGTCGACGTCCGAGGAGACGGAGAAGCTGATCCCGCCACGGAAGTTGTCGCTGGAACAGTCGCTCGAGTTCTGCCGCGAGGACGAGTGCGTCGAGGTGACGCCACAGACCGTACGGCTGCGCAAGGTCGTCCTCGACCAGACCGACCGCTACCGCGCATTCCGACGAGCCCAGCGGTCCTGAGCCTCGCATTGTGCCCAGCGATCCGGAGGCCCTGACTACACCAGCCCTGACCGGGCTGGCCGACGAACTCGCCGCTTTCCCGGCCCTGGTGTCGGTATGGTGCGGACCGGTCGCGGCTGCTCCAGCGGGCCGCGCTGGTCCGGCAGGCCCGGCAGGCCCGGCTGGTCCGGCGGGCCTGGCTCATTCGACGGGCGCGCGGCGGGCCGCCTACACCCGGCTCGCCGACGCTCGGCACTACGCGGCCAGCATGATGAAGATCCCGATCCTCGCCGCGATGTACCGCCTGGCTGACGCCGGCGCGCTCGACCTCGACGAGCCGATCGCCGTTGTGAACGACTTCGCGTCGGCGCACGCGGGCGCGCCGAATTTCGCCGTGGACCCGAACTACGACGAGGATGACGAGGTTTGGGCACGTCTGGATGGCGACGCAACGCCACGGTGGCTCGGCCGGCGGATGATCGTTCGGTCGTCCAACCTGGCGACCAACCTCATCCTGGCGCGCGTCGGCATCGCCGCGGTGGGTGAGGTGTTGCGCGACGTCGGCATGGACGACAGCCGGGTCGAGCGTGGAATCACCGACACCGCCGGCCGCATGGCCGGTTTCGACAACCTCACCAGTGCCCGCGACCTCGCCGTTCTGCTCGCGGCGATCGCGGCCGGCACGAAGAGTGACGACCATACATACCTGCCGGTCGCCGCCCCGGCCTCGTGCCGGGAGATGATCGATGTGCTGTGCGCCCAACAGCTCCGCAACGACCTGGCGGCCGGACTCCCGCCCGGCACTCGTGTCGCGCACAAAAACGGCTGGGTCACCGACGTACGCCACTCGGCCGGCGTCGTGTTCCCCGACGACGCGCCGCCGTACGTGCTCGCGGTGTGTACGACCGCTGCGCAGGCGCGAGCGGAATACGACCGCGACGCACGAGAACTGATCGCCCGGATCGCGGCCGCGAGCTGGGACGACCGGCACCGACTTGCCATCCGCTGACGACGCGCCGTGACAATCCGACCGGCAATCCCGTATCCGGTCCGGACCACGCCATCCGGCTTGTGAACACCGGCGGCGGGTGAGCCCGAAGGCCCAGTCCCGCCCGCCGCCGGTGCGCTCAGGTGACCGAGCGCCGGCCCGAACCACGCAGACGCGTGGCGGGATCCCCGGTCTTGTTGGTCATACGGATGCCTCATACGTCTGGTTCACCGAGGCGACTGTTCCGGCTTCGCTCGATCCGGAACACCGACCACCGTCGGGGTCCTGGCACCACGGCGCCGTCAGAGTTAGCCGCCGTCGGCGCCGGACTGGCGCAAGGCGCGTGAGCTTGACGACGACCGTGCCGCTGGCCCGGCCACGGTCAGGTCGCGCGCATCGTGCGGCCGACGTAGTTTTCCGCCAGCGACTCCCCCGCCGCGCGCGACGACGTCACATAACGGAGCTGGGACAGTTGCAGTGCCTCGTCGAATGCGTCGTCGCCCGGTGCCCGATGCAGCATCGACGTCATCCACCACGAGAAATGCGTGGCGCGCCAGACCCGCCGCTGGCATCGGTCCGAATAGGTGTCAGCAAGATCAGTGGACCCGCCGAGGAGCGCGACGAGTGCGGCCGCGAGCACTGTCGCGTCGGCCATGGCCAGGTTGAGGCCCTTGGCGCCGGTGGGTGGCACGATGTGCGCCGCGTCTCCGGCGAGGAACAACCGACCATGCTGCATCGGCGTGCTGACGAAGCTGCGCATCGGCGTGATTCCCTTGTCGCGGACCGGCCCGGTGTGCAGCGTCCAGCCGGGCAATCCGAGTCGGGCGTCGAGCTCCGACCAGATCCGGTCATCCGGCCAATCGCCGATCTGCTCGTCCGGATCGACCTGCAGGTAGAGCCGGCTGACGTCAGGGGATCGCATGCTGTGCAGGGCGAAGCCACGCGTGTGGTGCGCGTAGATCAGTTCGTCGGTTGACGGCGCGACGTCGGCGAGGATGCCGAGCCAGGCGTAGGGGTAGGAACGCTCGGAGGCGACGAGGTTCGGCACGGCCGGCCGGCATACGCCGTGGAAGCCGTCGCACCCAGCGATCGCATCGCAGCGCAGCTCGCGTTCGACGCCGCCGGCGTCGTGGTAGCGGATGAGCGGCTGGTCGCTCGTCAGGTCATCGACGGCCATCGCTTCCGCCTCGAACTCGATCGCGCCGCCCGCGGCAAGCCGGGACGCGACGAGATCCTTCACGATCTCGGTCTGCGCCCAGACGGTCACGGTGCCGCCACCGGTCAGATCAACAAAGTCGACGTGGTGGCGCTCGCCGGCGAACTGGAGATAAATGCCGCCGTGCTCGAGCCCGTCCCGGTCCATCCGGGCTCCGAGGCCAACCTCGCGCAGCAGCTGAGCCGTGCCGGCCTCGATGACGCCCGCGCGCTGCCTCGCTTCGACGTAGGCCCGGTCGCGGCTTTCCAACACCACGGAGTCGACACCCGCGCGCGCGAGTAGATGTGACAACAGCAAGCCGGCGGGTCCCGCACCCACGATCCCCACCTGGGTACGGTCGGGAACGGTCACGCTCCACTCCGATCGGTCTCGTCCGGCTCGTCGGCATCGTCGGCGGGGTCGCGCGGCACAGTGGCCGGCGCGCTGATCGGGTTGGCCGGCCGCGCGACCCGCCGTGTCACGTGCTCGCGCAGTGTCGGCATGTGCACCACGTACCAGACCGGGAACAACCGTAGGTCCGTCCGGGCCGCGG
>DASQPR010000378.1:0-9937 GCA_035643815.1 Micromonosporaceae bacterium
GGGCGGGCGCTGAAAGCCGGAACGGTCGCCGCGACCGCGATGGTCGTCGGCCCGGCCGGGGGCCTGGTGGCCGGACCGATCGGTGCCGCGATCGCCGTCCTGCCGGCCGACCTGGGCGAAGAGGTGATGCTGGGCGATGCCGGCGCGAACGCGTACGGCGCGCTGATCGGGCTAGCGCTGGCGACTCGGACGGGGCCCTGGCGGCGCGCGGCGATCCTCGTCGGCCTCGGCGCGCTGACGGCGGCGAGCGAGAAGGTCAGTTTCACCAGGGTCATCGAGGCGACGCCGGTCCTGCGGGAGATCGACGCGCTCGGTCGGCGTACCGATGGTCGCGACGCCGGTAGTGCGTCCGGCGCCGGCGGGGCGGAGGTTGGTCGAACCGCTGATGGCCCGGCTAGCACCGGTTCTGCCGCCGCCGGTCCGGATGCCGAGCCGCCCACCGGCGGCTGAGGTGCGTCCGGTGCCATCCGAACCATCGTTCCGACCGGGCGCCGAGCCGCCTGTCGAGCCGTCTGTCGAGCCGTCTGTCGAGCCGTCTGGCCTGCCGTCCGAGTCGCCCGACCCGGACGCGCCGGTGCTGGTCGCGGCCACCACTTTCACGTCACCGGGCGTTCGGCGGCTCGCCGGCGCCGCCGCGTTGATCGCCGTCCTGACGATCGCGAGTCGCCTGTTGGGCTTCGTCCGGACGCTCGTGCTCGGCAAGGTCGCGATCGCCGAATTGTCCACGGCCTACCTCACCGCAAACCTGATACCCAACATCATCTTCGAGATCGTCGCCGGTGGTGCCCTCGCGAGCCTGGTCGTGCCGCTCGTCGCGGGCGCCATTGCCCGCCGGGACCGGGCGACGGTCGGCGCCACGGCGTCGGCGCTCATGACCTGGGTGGTGATCATCCTTGTGCCGCTCGCGGTGCTCGTGGCGGTCTTCGCCGAGCCGATCGTCTCGGTGCTGCTGGGAGCCGTCGGCGGCGACCGTGCGGCGACGGTCACCGTCGGGACCCGCATGCTGCGGATCTTCGCACCGCAGATCCCGCTGTACGGCGTCGGAATCGTCCTGTCCGGCCTGCTCCAGGGTCATCGGCGCTTCGCCTGGCCGGTGCTGGCCCCGCTGCTGTCCAGCGTCGTGGTGATCGCCACGTATGTCGCGTACGGACTCGCGGAGCCGTCTGTGGCCACCATTTCCGAGGTCAGCACGAGCGGGCAGTTGATCCTGGCGATCGGTACGACACTCGGCGTCGTCGTGCTGTCGCTCTCGCTGGTCTTTCCGGTGCGCGCGCTGCGGCTGCGATGGCGGCCGACCGTGCACTTCGACAGCGAGGCCCGCCGTAGCGTGTCCGGCCTGGCCGCCGTCGGTGTCGTGACCGTGGTTGCGCAGCAGCTCACGCTCGCGCTGGCGACCCGCCTTGCAAACAGCGACACGCCGCACGGGTTCATTTTCGTGTTCACTCTCGCGCAGACCGTCTACCTGGTGCCGTGGAGCGTGTTCGCGCTACCGGTCGCGACATCGGTCTTTCCGGCCCTCGCCACGGCGTACGCGACCGGTGACGAACCAGCATT
Source organism: Micromonosporaceae bacterium (assembly GCA_035643815.1). Lineage (GTDB taxonomy): Bacteria > Actinomycetota > Actinomycetes > Mycobacteriales > Micromonosporaceae > DASQPR01. The sequence continues at coordinate 1,555 of DASQPR010000378.1, forward strand.
CCGCCGTACGTCGGCCGGTGCGACCCGCAGTGTGGCGCTGCTTTCGGCGCTCGGCGCGGCGGGCATGATCGCGATCGCCGGACCGATCGCCCGGCTGTTCGCCGCGACCGCGAGCCAGACGCGGCCGGACCCGTCGACGCTCGCCGCCGCGATCATTGCGTTCGCGCCCGGACTCATCGGCTACGGCCTCTACGCGCTGCACTCCCGGACGCTGTTCGCGCGCAGCCAGAACCGGTATGCCGCCGTTGCGACCCTCGCCGGCTGGATCACCGTCGCCGTCGCATCGGTCCTACTGTCGATCGCGTTCGCGCCGGCGGACCGGATCACTGCGCTCGGCGCGGCTAACAGCGCCGGCATGGCGGTGCTCGCGGCCGTACTCATCGTCATGATCGCCCGTCGCGCCGGCCGGGCGGCACTGCGCGGCGTGGCGCGGGCGCTGGTCACTGCCATTTTCGCGGCGGCCGTAGCCGCCGCCGCCGGCATCGCGGTGCGGCTGCCGTTGTCGTCGAACCCCGACGTGGCGGGCGACGTTGTGCAGGGCATATTGTCCGGTGTCGTCGCGGTAGCTGTCTTCGCGATGGTGGCCGCGGTCGTCGATCGGCCCGACCTGGGGCCGATGGCGTCGCGTGCCATCCGCGCCATCCGTGGCGGACACGACGGCGGTGGATCGCCCGGCGGTGGATCGGACGGTGGCGGTGGATCCGCCGGCGGCGCCGCCGCGGTTGATCGGCCCGGTGGAGACGCCTCCGGCGGACGGATCGGCGAACCCACCGGATAGCCGACACGAAGACCGTCAGCCGTCCCGGCCGCTTCGGCCGGCCGGACAGGGAAAATAGGCTCGGACGCGGCCACCCGGGTCGCGAACACGACCGGGAGGGAGGGACGTGAGCGAAGCGTACGACGACGCACCGGACCCGACCGATGGCCGTGCCGCGACGAACCGACCGGCACCCGGCACCCGGCGACCGATCGCCATGAGCCCACCCGGTCATGTCGGCGAGTCGAGCCCGGCCAACGCGTGGGGGCGCGACCGGCCGACCTTGCGGCTGGCGCTGGTGCTTGCATCCAGCACCGGTGGCATCGGCCGGCACGTGAGCTCGCTCGCGTCTGGCCTCGCCGGACGAGGCATCGCGGTGACCGTGTACGCGCCGGAGGCGACCGGCCGGCAGTTCGACTTCTCGTCGCTCGGGGCCGCGTTCGTGCCCATCGAGATTCCGGCCAGCCCGCAGCCGAGCGATCTGCGCGCGGTCCGCGACCTTCGTCGCGCTCTGGTCGATTCCGGCGTCGATCTGGTGCACGCGCATGGCTTGCGGGCCGGACTCGTGGCCGGCTGGGCCCGGCCGGACGGCGCGCCGCTCGTTGTGACCTGGCACAACGCCGTGCTGGCCGGTGGCCTGCGCGGCCGGGCGTATCACCTGCTCGAGCGGAGAGTCGCGCGGATCGCCGACATCACGCTCGGTGCGTCCAACGATCTGGTCGACCGGGCGATCACCCTGGGCGGTCGCGACGTGCGCCTCGGTGCGGTCGCGGCGCCCACGCTCAACCAGCCCACGCGGACCCGGGCCGAGGTGCGCGCCGAGTTCGCCGTCACCGATGACACCCCCCTGATCCTTTCCGTCGGCCGCCTGCACCCGCAGAAGGGGTACGAGACGCTGATCGCGGCGGCCGCCCGCTGGCGTGAGCGGAAACCCGAGCCGTTGGTCGTGATTGCCGGGCAAGGCCCGTCGTTCCTGTCGTTGACCGCGCAGATCGGTGCGCTCGACGCTCCGGTGATGTTGCTCGGGCACCGCGACGACGTTGCCGACCTGCTAGCTGGGGCCGATCTCGCGGTCGTGTCGAGTGTCTGGGAGGCGCGCCAACTCTTCGCGCAGGAGGCGCTGTGGGCCGGCGTACCGCTGGTGTCGACCGCGGTCGGAGGCCTGCCGGATCTGCTCGGCGACGGGGCCGTACTGATTCCGGCCGGTGACGTCGCTGCTCTGGACGCCGCGGTGACGGACCTGCTCGCCGATCCGGGCCACCGGCGACTGCTGGCCGATGCCGGACGTACGCGGGCGGCGAGCTGGCCGACCGACGGCGACACACTGTCCCAGGTGATCGACGTGTACGCCGAGTTGTTGGGCGGCCGTCGATGACGATCATCCGGAAGTTCGGACCGTTCGTCGCCGCGCTTGTCATCGCCATCGCGGCGATTGTCGGTCTGATGGAGCGCCCGTCGACGGTGTCGACCGCGCATCGGGCCGGATATGTGATCATCGCCGGCGCGGCCGGACTGCGGTGGGACGACATCAATCCGACCGATACGCCGACGCTCTGGCGGCTCTCGCAACAGGATGCGATCGCCGCGCTGACGGTCCGGTCCGCTCGCACGCCGACGTGCCCGACCGACGGCTGGCTCACCCTCGGCGCGGGGAACTACGTTCGCAGCGCGGACAAGGTGGTAGCCGACCAGTGTCCGCCGGCGAACGCGACGATCACGAACCCGGACGACATCGGGGCCAAGGTCACATATTCGGCGCCGCCGACAGACGACACCAACCTGTCGTTCGGGGCCCAACCGGGCGCGCTGGCCGAGGCCGTCCGATGTACGGTCGCCGTCGGCACCGGCGCAGCAATCGCCGCGGCCCGCCCATTCGGCCGCGTCGACCGGTACGCAGCGCGGCTCCCGACCGATCCGACATCCCTCCTCGGCGAGTGCCCGCTGTCGATCGTCGATCTCAACACGGTCAGCGGCGCCACGCCGCCCGCCCGCGCCGTCCGGGCCCGCGCGGTGGACGTCAATCTCGCCAAGGTGCTCGCCGCCCGACCGCCGGGATCGCTGGTCCTGGTGGCTGGGCTCTCGGACACCGATGCCTCGTCCCGCCTGCATGTCGCGATCGCCGACGGCCCCGGATACTCCGGTGGTTGGCTCACATCGACCAGCACCGGGCGGTCGGGCTACCTGCAACTCGTCGACCTGGCTCCGACCGCCCTAGGTGCCCTTGGCATTGCCGAGCCGACCAAGCTGTTCGTCGGCGCGCAGGCGCAGCGGGTCGGCGGCCGGCCCACGGACCCGGCCGCGGCGATCGCAAGGCTCGCCGACGCCGACCATCAGGCATCCGTACGGCAAGGGGTGGCGTCCTGGTTCTACGGCCTGTACGCCATCGCCGAGACCGTCCTGCTGCTGGCGGCGATCCCGCTGCTGCGACGGGCACGTCGATCGGCCGATGTGGACGGGCCGCCGCCGGTGTCGCGCCGGACCGTCCGGGTCATGGAGTGGTTGCTCGTCGCGGCGGCCGTGTCGATTCCGGCCGCGGTGCTCACCGATATCGCGCCGTGGTGGCGGCCTGACCGACCAGGGATCGCGTTCGCTCTCGTGGGCGCGGGCTTCGCGACGTTGGCCACGCTGGCGGTGTGCCTCGGTCCATGGCGGCGGGGCGCACTCGGCCCGGTCGGCGCGGCCGCGGCGGTCTGCGCCGGTGTCATCGGTGTGGACGTGCTGACCGGCTCGCATCTGCAGCTCAATGGCGTCGTCGGCTACTCGGCCGCCTCCGGCGGCCGGTACGCGGGCATGGGTCCGGCCGGGCTCGGTGCGTTCATGGCTGGGGTGCTGCTGCTGGCCGCATGGGGTGCGCAGAACACGCCGGCGAAACAGTGGCGCCCGGCCCTGGTGGCCGCGGTCGTCGGTTTCGGCGTGATCGTCGTGGGCTCTCCTTACCTCGGGGCGGACGCCGGTGGTTCACTCGCGCTCACGGCGGCCGGCTGCCTCGCCGCCGCGATTGCCGGCGGTGGGTGGCTCACCTTTGCGCGGCTGGCCTGGGCGACCCTCGCCGGTCTCGCGGTCCTGATCGGCTTCGCCGTCCTCGACCTGCAGCGCCCGGTCGCCGACCGGTCGTCGGTCGGCCGGTTCATCACCCAGTTCCACGACGGGACGGCCGGCGTCTCCGTACACCGCGCCGCCATCGACGACGTGCTGGGCACCGCGTCGAACCCGATCAACCTCATGGTCATCGTCGCGATCGCGTACACGATGCTCGTGCTCGTACGGCCATGGGGCGGGCTGCTGCGCCTGCTCGGGCTCTACCCGGCCGTACGGGCCGCGTTGACCGGCATCGGGGTCGCGGCGGTGTTGGCCGGGCTGATTGACGGTGTCGGCTTCACGACGGCCGGTGCCGCGTCGGCGGTCGTGCTGCCGCTGGTGACCCTGGCCGCGCTACGTGTGCTGGACCACGCGGACGACCGTACCCTCGTGGGTTTCCTGGCGACGGACCCGGACGCGCCGTCGTCGAACAGCCTCGCGCGGCCCTCGCGTTCGCCGTTGCCGGGCCGGAAACCGACGGCGTCGGTGGCCTCGTCGGTGGGCACCGCACCGCCGTCCGATGATCCGGCTGTCAGAAAATAGACGGCCGGTGAGCGTGACGTAGCGCCCAATCCGGCGCTGCGCATCACGGAGGCGGCGGCCAGGCATGTTAGTGTGAAATTCCGTGGACGGTGTGATCATTTCGGGCCCTGCGGTGACTGCGAACCCGGTGACTATGAACCCGGTGACCGTGAACCCGATGGACCTGAGCGCCGAGCGGACGATTCCCCAGACCGTGGTCCGGACGACCTCGACTCTGACGGCCGCCGCCGAAAATGATCAATCCCTCACCGCCGCTGACCGCGCGTTCGCTGGTCACCGCATCCTGCCCGCGGCCCGGACCGCTGGCGACAACCACGGGAGCCGGCCCTGATGCCCGCAGCACGCACGACGAAACACATCTTCGTCACCGGGGGCGTCGCCTCCTCGCTCGGCAAGGGGCTGACCGCTTCGAGCCTGGGAAACCTACTGACCGCACGCGGGCTGCGAGTGGTCATGCAGAAGCTCGACCCCTACCTGAACGTGGATCCCGGCACCATGAACCCGTTCCAGCACGGCGAGGTGTTCGTCACCGATGATGGTGCCGAGACCGATCTTGACGTCGGGCACTACGAGCGCTTCCTGGACCGGGATCTGTCCGGTAAGGCGAACGTCACGACCGGACAGATCTACTCCGAAGTGATCGCCAAAGAGCGGCGCGGCGAGTATCTCGGCGACACCGTGCAGGTGATCCCGCACATCACGAACGAGATCAAGGCCCGCATCCGGGCGATGGCTGATGCCGACGATGACGGCCGCTCGCCGGACGTCGTGATCACCGAGGTCGGCGGTACGGTCGGCGACATCGAATCGCTGCCGTTCCTGGAGGCGATCCGGCAGGTCCGCCACGACATCGGCCGGGACAACGTGTTCTACCTACACGTGTCGCTCGTGCCGTTCCTGGCGCCGTCCGGTGAGCTGAAGACGAAGCCGACGCAACACTCGGTCGCGGCGCTACGCAACATCGGTATCCAGCCCGACGCGTTGGTGTGCCGATCCGACCGGGAGATCCCGGAGAACCTGAAGCACAAGCTGTCGCTCTACTGCGACGTCGACCGCGAGGCCGTGGTCTCCGCCGCGGACGCGCCGAGCATCTACGACATCCCGAAGGTGCTGCACCGTGAGGGCCTCGACGCGTACGTCGTGCGTCGCCTCGGCCTGTCGTTCCGAGACGTCGACTGGACCCGCTGGGATGACCTGCTCGAACGCGTACATCACCCGCAGCACGGCGTCACGATCGCGATCGTCGGCAAGTACGTCGATCTGCCGGATGCGTACCTGTCGGTATCGGAAGCGGTGCGCGCGGCCGGCTTCGCGCATCGGTCCCGGATCACGGTGAAATGGGTGCCGAGCGACGACTGCATCTCGCCGACCGGCGCGGCCACGGCGCTGTCCGACGTCGACGGCGTGGTGATCCCGGGCGGCTTCGGCGTTCGCGGCATCGAGGGCAAGATCGGCGCGATCCGGTACGCCCGCGAGAACGGCATCCCGATCCTCGGTCTCTGTCTCGGCCTGCAGTGCATGACGATCGAGGTCGCCCGGCATCTCGCCGAGCTGGAGGGCGCGAATTCCCTCGAATTCGACCCGGACGCGGCGCACCCGGTTATCGCGACGATGGCCGACCAGACTGACATCGTTGCCGGGCACGGCGACATGGGCGGCACGATGCGACTCGGCGCCTATCCGGCGGTGCTCGAGGACGATTCGATCATCGCCGGCGTGTACGGCACGACCGAGGTCGACGAGCGCCATCGCCACCGGTACGAGGTGAACAACTCCTATCGCGACCGGCTGGCCAAGGCCGGGTTGAACTTCTCCGGTACGTCACCCGACGGTCACCTTGTCGAGTTCATCGAGCTGGATCGCACGCTGCATCCGTACTTCGTCGCGACGCAGGCTCATCCGGAGCTCAAGAGTCGCCCGACCCGATCGCATCCACTCTTCGACGGGCTGGTCGCCGCGGCGCTCGCCTATTCCGACGCCGGACGGCTGCCCGTCACGGTCGAGAAGGCAACGGTCGGCGCCGCGTGACCGCGGCCAACCGCGCGCACGGTTCGATGGACCGGGCGCACGACTACGCGGTCCGCGGGCGGCACGTCGATTTCACCGGACCGGTTTTCACCGTCGTGACCGACGACGTCGACATGCCGGACGGCGGTCACGCCCAACGCGACTTCATGATCCACGTCGGCGCGGTCGGGGTGGTCGCGCTGGACGCCGACGACCGAGTCGTGCTCGTCAACCAATACCGGCACCCGGTCGGGACGTTCCTCTGGGAGTTGCCGGCCGGACTGATCGACGTACATGGCGAGCCACTGGACCGGGCCGCGGCCCGTGAGCTAGCCGAGGAGGCGGATCTAACCGCCGATCATTGGCAGCTCATCACGGACATCCATCCGACGCCTGGCTCATCCAACGAGGTCATCCGGTTGTTCCTCGCGCGCGGCCTACACGACGTACCCCCGGACGACCGCCACCACCGCGAACATGAGGAGGCCGATCTCACCGTCCGTCGCGTGCGGCTCGACGACGCGGTCCGGATGGTGCTCGACGGGGAGATCACGAACGCGGCGGCGGCGGTTGGCGTGCTCGCGGCGGCCCGGCTGCGCGATGAAGGTTGGCCGGCGTTGCGGCCGATGGAGACACCATTGGCCCCGCGTCGAACCTGACGGCGCGAACGCCGTACGACCCGTCAGACCCGCTTCGAGCCGTGCGGCACCTCGTGTGGCTGCATCGGCGGCTGGGACGTTACGGGCAGTGCTGACCTGGCCCGGTGTGCGCGGACCATGCGCCGGGTCGCGAACGGCGAGAAGCGCGGCACCCACCATGTCAGCCCGACCGACGCGAGCGGTCCCAGTGCTCCGATCGTGACGATGCCGGCGGCCAGCGAAGACAGCGTCGCGACGACCGAGACGACGACCGGACCGGCCGCGTTGCCGACGTCGCTCATCACGCGCCAGACCGACAGAAACGGAAGCCGACCCTCGGCCGGCGCGACGTCGGCCCCGAGCGTCATCATGATGCCGGAGCCGATTCCATTGCCGACGCTCATGAGCATCGCCAGCACGGTGAGCATGACGGCGCCGTGGGCCAGCGGCAGCGCCATCATGCTTGCGCCCATGATCAACATAGCGGGTACGGCGATGAACAGGCGCCCCTGGCGGTCCATGACCTTGCCGGACGGATAGAACAACGACATGTCGACGGCGCTCGCGATGCCGAAGATGAGGCTCGTTTGCTCGGCCGACAGCCCTAGGTGTTGGGCCCAGAGAGGCAGGACGGTCTGGCGGGCCGCCCGGACGGCGCCGACCGTCACGACGGCGAGGCCGAGCGTGGCGAACAACCGGTGGTGGTTGGTCATCATCTGTCGGACACCCACGCCGCCGGATGCCGTCGCGGGTACGGCCGCTCGTGCCCCCGGCAGGTCGGGGACGATGACGAGCACGAGGCCGGTCAGCGCCGAGGCGGCCACCGCGACGAAGTAGGCGCCGTGCAGGCCGACGAAATGGATCGCGGCCGCACCGATGAACGGGCCGACGAACAGACCGATGCGGTGCGAACCGCCCAGTGTGGACATAGCCCTGGCCCGGATCCCGACCGAGACGACCTCGGTGAGGTACGCCTGGCGGGCCAAATAGAACACCGCTGTGGACATGCCGATCACGAGCAGTGCGACATCCAGCAGCGCGACGGTCGGTGCGATGACACAGGACAACTGCGCGACGAGCGCGAGCGCCGCTGCGATCACCATGGCGCGCCGGTCACCCACCCGGCTCGCGAGCGCCGCCGCCGGTACGTCGCCCAGGATTTGGCCGATGCCGAGCAGCGAGAGGGTGAACCCGGCCGTCTTCGGTGATGCGCCGAGGTGCAGCGCCGTCAGGGCCAGGATGGGCGCCATCGCGCCGTTGCCGACCTCGAAGATCATCGCCGGCAGGAACGCGGACGGTATCAGCGACCGTACGGTGATGGGTTTAGCCGGGGATGTGACGTCCGGCGGCGCCGACGGAT
>DASQPR010000379.1:0-2628 GCA_035643815.1 Micromonosporaceae bacterium
TCCAGAAGCCGGCGGCCGACGTTTCCATTGACCTCAGCGCCTTGCCCAGCGCCTCACTGAAGTTGCGGCCAAGTGCCATCGCCTCGCCGACCGACTTCATCGTCGTGGTCAGCTCGGCGTCGGCACCAGGGAACTTCTCGAACGCGAAGCGTGGCACCTTCACCACGACGTAGTCGAGCGCCGGTTCGAATGCGGCCGGCGTCTGTCGGGTGATGTCGTTGGCGATCTCGTCAAGCGTGTACCCGATCGCGAGCTTCGCGGCGATCTTCGCGATCGGGAATCCGGTGGCCTTCGACGCGAGCGCCGACGACCGCGACACCCGCGGGTTCATTTCGATGACGACGATGCGGCCGGTCTCCGGATGGATCGCGAACTGGATGTTGCAGCCGCCCGTGTCGACGCCGACCTCGCGCAGTACGGCGATGCCGAGGTCACGCATGTGCTGGTATTCGCGATCGGTGAGCGTCATGGCCGGCGCGACCGTGACCGAGTCGCCGGTGTGCACGCCCATGGCGTCGATGTTCTCGATCGAGCACACCACGACCACGTTGTCGTTCCGGTCGCGCATCAGCTCGAGTTCGAATTCCTTCCAGCCGAGCACGCTCTCCTCGATCAGCACCTCGTGTACGGGTGACGCCGCGAGGCCACCACCGGCGAGACGTTCCAAGTCGGAGTCGGTGTGCGCCATGCCGGAGCCGAGGCCGCCCATGGTGAACGACGGCCGGATGACGACCGGCAGGCCAAGGTCGGCCACCGTGTCGCGGACCTCGTCCATCGAGTGGCAGACCCGGGAGCGCGGCACGAGATCACCGCCGGCCGGATCGAGGCCGAGCCGTACGCCGGCGCGCGCGACGATCTCCTTGAACAGCTGCCGGTCCTCACCGCGCCGGATCGCGTCGATGTTCGCACCGATCAGCTCGACCCCGTACTTGTCGAGGACGCCGGCGTCGTGCAGCGCGACCGCCGTGTTCAGCGCCGTCTGGCCGCCGAGCGTCGCCAGCAGCGCGTCCGGGCGCTCGCGGGCGATGACCAGCTCGACGTACTCCGGCGTGATCGGCTCGAGGTACGTGGCGTCGGCGAACTCCGGGTCGGTCATGATCGTGGCCGGATTCGAGTTGACCAGGCTCACCCGTATGCCCTCGGCCCGCAGGACGCGACACGCCTGCGTGCCGGAGTAGTCAAACTCGCAGGCCTGACCGATCACGATCGGGCCGGAGCCGATGACCAAGATGTGCTGGATGTCGGTGCGCTTCGGCATCAGGCCACTCCCCGGCTGCGGGTGTCGGCGGTCGTGGCGGGTGATGGTGACGACGACGGATCGCCGATGAGCTCGACGAACCGGTCGAACAGGTAGTCGGCGTCGTGTGGGCCGGCGGCCGCCTCGGGGTGGTACTGCACCGTGAACGCCGGCACGTCGCGTGCCCGCAGTCCCTCGACCACGCCGTCGTTCAGGCACACGTGACTGACCTCGACCGCGCCGAATGGCGTGTCCACCGTACGGTCGGTCGGCGCGGCGACCGCGAACCCGTGGTTGTGCGACGTGACCTCGACCTTGCCGGTGACGCGATCCATCACCGGTTGGTTGATGCCGCGGTGACCGTAGCCGAGCTTGTACGTACCGAAGCCCAACGCCCGCCCGAGGATCTGGCTGCCGAAGCAGATGCCGAACAGCGGGATCCGGCGGTGCATAACCGCCTCGGCGAGCGCAACCGGATGGTCGGCGGTCGCCGGGTCGCCCGGCCCGGGTGAGAAGAAAACCGCGTCCGGCGACACCGCGAGCAGATCATCGATCGTCGACGAGACCGGCATGATGTGCGTCGTGACACCCCGTTCGGCCAGCCGCCGCGCGACGTTGCGTTTGATCCCGAGGTCGAGCGCCGCAACCGTGAACCGGTGCTCGCCGACCGCGTCGACGGTGTAGCGGGAGGCGGTCGACACCTCGGCCGACAGGTCCGCGCCGACCATTGCCGGCGAGGCGAGTACGCGTTCGCGCAACGCGACCGGATCGCTCTCGACGCTGGACACGCCAACGCGCATCGCACCGCGTTCGCGCAGGTGCCGGGTCAGCGCCCGGGTGTCGATGCCGCTGATGCCGACGATGCCCTCGGCCGCGAGCCGGTCGTCCAGGGCGCCGGTCGCGCGCCAGTTGGAAGGCCGGCGGGCCGGATCGCGGACGACATAGCCGCTGACCCAGATCCGAGTCGACTCGTCGTCCTCACGGTTGACGCCGGTGTTGCCGATGTGTGGCGCGGTCTGCACCACGACCTGCCGGTGGTACGACGGATCGGTCAGCGTCTCCTGGTAGCCGGTCATGCCGGTGGTGAACACCGCTTCGCCGAACGTCTCGCCGAGGCTGCCGTACGCCTCGCCGTGAAACGTCCGGCCGTCCTCGAGGACCAGCATCGCGGCGCGCCGGCTCATGCGGCAACCTCGGCCGCCGTCGGGACAAGAGCACCATCCAGGACCGTGGGTACGCCCCGCAGGAACGTCGCCACGACGCGCAGCGGCAACCGCATCCCCGCGTACGGCGTATTTCGGCTCTTGCTCGCGAGCGTCGTCGGCTCAACCGTGCGGGACGCGGCCGGGTCGACGAGAGTGAACGTCGCCGGCGCCCCGACCGCTGGATCG
>DASQPR010000380.1:0-3994 GCA_035643815.1 Micromonosporaceae bacterium
ATCGATGTGCACATACCCGTGACGGCTCACGAGCGCAACCAAGCCGGGGATCTCGCCGCGGTCCACGTAGCCGCCGAGGACATAACGCATGCGGTCGAGCCGTGGCATCGACAATCCACCGAGACTCATCCGGTCGCTCCCTCGAACCGACCGGCAACGGCACCGGCGCGGTCGTTTGCCGATCATGCCACGACGCTCCGACTCGCGCCGGACAACAACGGCCGTCTGGCGGCGGCTGGCGGCAGGCGCCGGCCACCCGCTTCGCGCCGGCGTTCGGCTCGCGTCGGCGTTCGGCTCACGCCGACCGGCGAGGCGCTAGGCCGCAGCGACCTCGCTGACGCGTCGAGCATCGGAGGTTGCGCGACCGGCGAGGACGGCCGCGAGAATCTCGGCTCCATCGATGACACGTGGTCCCGGTCGGTTGAAGTAGGCCGGCCCGTCGACCACCCAGACCTCGTCGTTGCGAACGGCCGGGACATCGGCCCAACCTGGCCATTGCCGGGCGACGTCGAGTTCGCCGATGGTTCGCTCCGGCGTGAATCCACATGGACCGAACACCACGACGTCGGGGGCGAGGCGGCGTACGTCATCCCAGTGCTGCGGCACACTGTGCTCGCCGGGGCCGAGCACGAGCGGGCGGCCGCCGGCGGCCGCGACCTGTTCCGGCACCCAGTGGCCGCCCGGCATCAGCGGATCGAGCCACTCGACGAACAGGACGCCAGGCCCGTCGTCGCGCGGTCCGGGCAACTCGGCCAGGCGACGGCCGGCTTCCGTGCACACACGCTCGGCGGCTTCGCGCGCATCGATCAGGTCGCCGACCGTACGGATCGTCGTGAGGATCTCCGCGATCGTGCTCGGTTGCAGCGAGACAACGCGGGTGTCGAGGTCCATCACCCGTACCGCCTCATTCACGGTCCGATACGACACGGCGCACACATCGCAGAGGTCTTGCGTCAAGATCAGGTCTGGCGCCAGGGCCGACAAGACATCGTGATCGAGTTGGTAGATCGACGAACCGCGATGCGTACCCGACACGGAGTCGGATATCTCCCGGCTGGTCAGGTGCTCATCGAGCGTCGTGGTGGTGACGACCGGCACAGCGTCGAGGTCGCCGGGCGGCCAGTCGCATTCGTGCGTGCGCCCGACCAGTTCGCCGGCGGCACCAAGCGACGCGACGATATCGGTCGCCGCCGGCAACAACGACACGATCCGCATCACAGGCCCCCGCCGTCCACTCTGTGACCGCGTTGATGCAGTCATCGTCAGCGTATCGACGGTGCAACCGCGGCCAGCGCTGGGAGCGACTGGCTCCGACGGCGCCCGGCTCGCCCGGGCCGGATCGCGCCGCGGGAATGTCCGGCCCGCGACCGCTGTTCCATCGTCGAACCGGTTGCCACGCAAGGCGAATCGTGACCGGTGGACACGGAAAAGGGAGTGTCACATGAAGGTCCGTACATCGATCCGGTCGCTCAAGTCGAGGCCGGGTTCCGTCGTCATCCGCCGTCACGGCCGGGTGCGCGTCATCAACCGGCGCGATCCGCGCTGGAACGCCCGACAAGGCTGACCAACCGCCTCACGGTAGGCAGTTGATCGAGCGGGGCGGGCGCGGCGACCCCGCATATACCGCAGCATCCACGGCCGGGCCGGCCGGATCGTCAATTCGATCCGTACGGCCCGGCCGGCGCGTGTCATGGACCCGAGTCATGATCCGTCAGGCTGGACGATTGGTGTCGTTGCAGCGACGCGAATCGTCCACGCTGGTGGATCTTCGAGCTGCCAGCCGCCAGCCGCCCGCCGTCCGCCGACGCGCCGGCCTACGCGATCCAGTCAGGCGGAGGCGAGACGCTTGGCGAACGCTTGGGCCGCGGCGCCCGGATCTTCGGCCTCGGTGATCGCGCGCACGACCACAACCCGGCGGGCACCTCGTGCGACGACCTCGTCGAGCCGGTCCAGGTTTTCGATGCCGCCGATGGCGTACCAGGGAATGCTGCTCCTCGTGGCGACGGCCGAGGCATGCTCGATCAGCGCAAGCCCCGCGGCCGGCCGTCCCGGCTTCGTCGGTGTGACCCAGGTCGGGCCGGCGCACGCGTAGTCGACGCCGCCTTCGACAAGTGCGGCGTCGAACTGTTCGGGCGAGTGCGTCGATCGACCGATGATCGGCTCGTCGCCCACGATCTCGCGAGCCACCGGCACGGGCAGGTCGTCCTGGCCGAGGTGAAGGATCGGCGCTCGACTGGCCCGAGCGATGTCGGCGCGGTCGTTGACCGCGAAGAGCTTGCCGTGACGCTCGGCCGCGGACGCGAACGATTCCAGATGACGCAGCTCATCGCGTGCCTCCAGACCCTTCTGCCGGAGTTGCACGATGTCGACGCCGCCGGCCAACACGGCGTCCAGGAAGTTATCCAGATCACCCTGCCGTTCCCGAGCGTCGGTGCACAGATACAGCCGCGCCTGGGCAAACGTGGTCCGGGCCGGTGACGCGTCGGTCATGTCCGCCGACGCTACCGGATGGAGATCTAGGCCCGCCGCGCGTATCGTTGCCACCGCACGGGAGCCCAGTGAACTGGGCTGAGAGGGCTGCTGGGAGCCGCCGACCGTCGAACCTGATCCGGGTAATGCCGGCGCAGGGAGTCACAAACCCGGACGAACCCCAGCGACGGCCGCTCACTGCTGCATACACGCAGCATGGACGGAAGGAGCGAGGGTGACGTCGAGTCGAGACGTGATCGTCGTGGGTGGCGGGGTCATCGGCCTCGCCATCGCGTGGCGCTGCGCACAGCGTGGTCTCACGGTCACCGTGGCCGACGGGGACGTACAGCTCCCCGACGCTGCCGTCGGCGCATGGCACACGGCCGCCGGCATGCTCGCTCCCGTCACCGAGCTGCACTACGAGGGGCGCGACCTGCTGACACTCAATGTCGAGTCGGCCGCACGCTATCCCGCGTTCGTGGCCGAACTCGCCGACGCCACCGGACTCGACATCGGCTACCGGACCTGCGGCACCGTCCAGGTCGCGTGGGACGCGGCCGATCTGGCCGACCTCCGGGCGCTGCACGCGTTCCAGGCGAGCCTCGGCATCACGTCGGAGCTCCTCAGCGGTCGTGATCTCCGGACCTTCTCGCCGGTCCTGGCGGCCGGCCTGCCGGGCGGGCTGTGGGCGGCCGGCGATCATCAGGTCGACAACCGCCGACTCCGAGCCGCACTGCTCGCCGCCGTCGGTAACGCCGGCGTGGACGTACGGGCCGGTACGGTGACCCGGATCGACGCGACCGATGACCGCGTATCCGGCGTGACGATGGCCGACGGCACCCACATCCCGGGCGGTCAGACGGTGCTCGCGGCCGGCGCCTGGTCGCGTGGCATCGAGGGGCTGCCCGACGACGTACGGCCGCCGGTGCGACCGGTCAAGGGTCAGACAATCCGCCTGCAGGCCCCGCCGGAACTGCTCACTCACGTCGTCCGCGGCGCGGTGAAGGGCCACCATGTGTACGTCGTACCCAGGTCCGACGGTGAGCTGGTCATTGGCGCGTCGAGCGAAGAGGCCGGGTTCGACGTACGGCCACGCACCGGTGCCGTCTATGAACTGCTCCGCGACGCGACGTCAATCATCCCGGAGCTGAGCGAGGTGACGTTCACCGAGGTCAGCACGAGCGTGCGGCCCGGTTCGCCGGACAACGCACCGCTGATCGGCCCGACCCGGCTCGACGGCCTCGTCATAGCGACCGGCCACTATCGCAACGGCATTCTGCTCACCCCGGTCACCGGCGATGAGGTCGCCGCCCTAATCACGGACGCCAAGGTGCCGGCGATCCTCACAGCGTTCACACCGGATCGGTTCACTGGCGCCGGTTCTGGCATCGGTTTCGGCGCAGACGTGCCATCTCGCATCCGTACGGAGGCCTAGCCATGATCCTGACCATCAACGGAGAGCGACGCGAGTTCGCCGACGGTGCCACGCTCGCCGATCTCGTCGCTGCCACGTTGTCGACCGATC
>DASQPR010000381.1:0-5085 GCA_035643815.1 Micromonosporaceae bacterium
TCGGCCGACTACGCGGCGATCGATCCCCACGATGCGGCCTACTTCCAGCGCCAGCACGACGCCGTACTGAGCACGAATCTCAAGGAGTACTTCGATCTGATCGACCAGATCAAGACGACTTACCACGCGACACCCGTCGGCGCCTCGGAGTCGATCTTTGCGCCACTTGCCGAGGCAACCGGTCTCGACCTCATCACGCCACCGAGCTTCCTCGATGCGATCAGTGAGGGCGGCGACCCGACCGCCGCCGACAAGCAGACCATCGACACCCAGATCGCCGAGAAAAAGATCAAGGTGTACGTCTACAACAGCCAGAACGCCACGCCCGACGTACAACGACAGGTGGACGCGGCCCGAGCCAACGGGATCCCGGTCACCACAATCACCGAGACGCTGTCGCCGCCCGGCGCGACATTCGAGCAGTGGCAGGTCGGCCAGCTCATCGCGCTGCGCGCCGCTCTGGCCGCCAGCAGAGCGTCGGCCGCCCCGTCGACCAGCGGAAAGTAGGCTCGGATGGTGCACCGACACACGCTGGTCGACGTACGCGAAGCGAGCGTCACGCTCGGCGGTCGGACGATCTGGTCGAACGTCAACGCCACGGTCGCGGCGGGCGAGTTCGTCGCGATCCTCGGGCCGAACGGCGTCGGCAAGTCGACTCTGCTCAAAGCGATCCTCGGGCTGCTACCGCTGGCCGGCGGCACCATTCATCGCGACGCGGACGCCGGTGAGCACACGATCGGCTATCTGCCGCAACGCCGTAGCTTCGACGCCTCGCTCCGGGTGCGCGGGCTCGACCTCGTACGGCTCGGCCTCGACGGCGACCGCTGGGGCGTGCCGCTGCCCGGCCGCCGGTCGCGTGCGGACGCCAAGCGAGTCCGCGACCTGGTCGACCTCGTCGGGGCCGGCGCGTACGCCCACCGGCCCATCGGCCAGCTCTCCGGCGGCGAGCAGCAACGGCTCCTGATCGCCCAGGCGCTAGCGCGCCATCCGCGACTACTTATGCTCGATGAACCGCTGGACAGCCTCGATCTGCCGAACCAGGCGGCGATCGCGGCACTCATCGGCCGGATCTGCCGGACCGAGGGTGTCGCTGTCATCATGGTCGCGCATGACGTAAACCCGATCCTGCCGTACCTCGACAAGGTCATCTACCTCGGTCAGGGTGGGGCCGTCTCGGGTACGCCGGCCCAGGTCATCACGACCGAGACGCTGTCCGCTCTTTACGGCATCCCGATCGAAGTCCTCACCACCTCGGACGGCCGGCTCGTCGTAATCGGGCAACCGGAGGCGCCGGCGCATCACACCGATCGCCACGAACACGGACCGTCCGCACCGCCCGGCCAGGAGAGCCGTGATCCGGTGCCGTCGGCCGACGCCGGCTCGCGATGAGCCCGTTCACCTGGAACCTGCTCGCCGATCTGCGCGAGATGTGGTCCATCCCTTTGCTGCTCAATGCGTTCCGTGCCGGTTCGGTGATCGCTGTCGTCGCCGCCACGGTCGGTTGGTTCATGGTGGTGCGCGGGCAGAGCTTCGCCGGCCACACCCTCGCGCTCGTCGGGTTTCCCGGCGCCGCCGCGGCGGTCTGGCTCGGTATTGGGGTCACCGTGGGCTACTTCTCCGCGTGCGTCGCGGCGGCGCTCGTGATCGCGATGTTGCCGGCCGCCGGCCGGCGGGGTTATCGCGAAGAATCCGCACTCATCGGGACGGTGCAGGCCTTCGCACTTGCCTGCGGGACCCTGTTCATCTCGCTCTACAAGGGCTTCCTCGGCGGCACGACGTCATTGCTGTTCGGCACGTTCCTTGGCATCTCGCCGGCGCAGGTCGTCACGTTGGCGATCGTCGGCGTCGCCGTGCTGGCAACGATCGCCGCGATCGGGCGGCCCCTGCTGTTCGCGTCGATCGATCCGGACGTGGCCGCCGCGCACGGCGTTCCGGTGCGCCTTCTCGACGTGGCGTTCCTGCTCGTCCTCGGCGCGACCGCCGCCGAGGCGAGCCAGATCACCGGCGCGTTGCTCGTCTTCGCCCTGCTCCTACTGCCGCCGGCCACCGCCCAACTGGTCACGGCTCGGCCGGCACCGAGCCTGGCCCTCTCGATCGCCATCGGGCTCGTCACCGTCTGGTCCGCGTTGTTCATCGCGGTCTACTCGACCTACCCGATCGGATTCTGGCTCACCACCATCGCATTCGGCCTCTACGTCGTCGTCGCCGTGGTCGCTCGGTTGCGGCGGGTCGGACAGCATGGCGCCCCGGCCCCGGCTGTGCGCGGCGAGCCCGTCCTGGACGGCACGCCGTCATGACGTCCGCCATGGTCACGGTCGCGGCGTCACCCGCGCTCGGCGACATCTTCGCCCACCCCTTCATGCGGTACGCGTTCCTCGCCGGCACCGCGGTCGCGCTCGCGGCCGGTCTGGTCGGCTATTTCCTCGTGCTGCGGGCCCAGATCTTCACCGCGGACGCGCTGTCCCATGTGGCGTTCACCGGTGCGCTCGCGGCGCTCGCGGCCGGATTCGACCTGCGGCTCGGGCTCTTCGCGGTGACTGTCCTCGTCGCCCTCGGTATGGGAGCGCTCGGGCGCCGGGCGCGGCCGGACGACGTCGTTATCGGCGGCGTGTTTGCGTGGATTCTCGGCCTCGGCGTGTTCTTCCTGACTCTCTATACGACGCATCGCAGCAGCGGCGCCAACGGCCAGGCCGGCGTGACCGTCCTATTCGGCTCGATCTTCGGACTCTCCGGTAGCGACGCGGTGCTGACCGCGATCGTCGCCGCAGTCGTGTGCCTGGCCGTTATCGCCATCGCCCGGCCCCTGCTGTTCGCAAGCCTGGACGAGGCGGTCGCGACCACGCACGGCGTCCGCGTGCGCCTGCTGGGCTATGGATTCCTCGTCCTTGTCGCGCTGACGACCGCCGAATCGACGCAGGTCGTCGGCGCGCTACTGATCCTCGGACTGCTCGCCGCGCCAGCGGGAGCCGCGATGCGGTTGACCGCGCGACCATTGCGGGCGCTCTGGATTTCAGCGGCGATCGCGGTGGCCAGCGTGTGGATCGGACTCGCGCTCAGCTACGCGGTGCCGGTGGTGCCACCGAGTTTCGGCATCCTCGCGATCGCCACGCTCGCCTATCTCGGATCGGTCGCCGTGTCCGGTCACCGTCGGTGGGCGGTCGCCTGACTGGCCGTCAGCCGGACTGGCTGTCAACCGGGCAGCCGTCAGCCGGACGCCCGTCAACCGGACGGCGCAGCGTTGCCGAGGTTGTGGACGCTGCCGTTTATCGTGGCGCCGGTCGGCTGGGCGAACGCCGTACACAGCGCGCTTCGATTGCCGAGATTCCACTGCTCCTGGTTCGGCGCCTGCGGATACCACGAGTATCCGACCGCCTGGTTGTGGTACTGGGTCAGCGACTTGAGCCCCAGATACAGCACGACCTTCTTCTCGCAGGCGGACCGGAAATCGGCGGTTCCGTCGGTCGGGTCCGGGAACGGTCCGGACGGCGCCCGATAGACACCGACCGCCTCACGTGTGTGCGGTCCGTCGCAGTCGGTCGGCCGGGACTCGGCGTCGATGCACCTGATGGCGGCCGGCCGCTGACCGCGCAATCCGCCGGCCAGACGCGTCCGGCTCTGCGTGAGCTGACCCTCCCAGGTCGCCGTCGGCACCAGCACACACGCCCGCCAATGCGCACCGCGGCGCCACGCATCGATGTCCGGCATCGCGACGCCGAGCCATGCGTACGCCCCGCGCCAATCTCCACCGAGATATGCGTCCGCATGGTCGGCGCATTCCTGGTACGTCGCCGCAACGGTCAACGACGTGGCGGCCGGTGGTGACGTCGTCGCCGCTCCGGCCGGGGTGGTCACCGTGACGACCTCGAACGCGTGCGTGTCCGTACAGGCAACCGTCGCCGTACGATCGT
The DNA here is from genome assembly GCA_035643815.1 of Micromonosporaceae bacterium. Taxonomy (GTDB): domain Bacteria; phylum Actinomycetota; class Actinomycetes; order Mycobacteriales; family Micromonosporaceae; genus DASQPR01. The sequence goes on from DASQPR010000381.1 coordinate 3,909, forward strand.
CGACCGCCCAGATCATCATGCTCGCCTCACCATCGACGGCGTTCGCCCAACTCACTGGGTAGCAGTCGCCGGCCCGCGGCACGTACGAGCGTCCGCCGTTGGCCGCGCCATGTCCGGGCCAGATCTCGTACCCCGCCACGGACAAGCCGACCACGACCACAACCGCGGCGACGATCAGCCGCGACCGCCACCGGTGCGACCGCGCCAGCGGAGCGGGCGGACCCGATGCCGGCGGCCCAGACGACGGCGGCGTCGACCACGGTGGCACCGAGGACGGTCGGGCCGCGACCGACTCCGGGTAGCTCGACCAGGCACCGGATGCCGGGCTCACCGGCACGGCGTTTCCACCCGCAGGCGGAAACGTGGGCGCGACCGGCGCGAACGTCGCCGGCATCCGCACCGGCGCAGCGGGACGGTCGGCGAGCACCGGAGTCGGGCTCGTGGTCACGTCTCGCCGCGCCGACGGCGCCGTCGTGACGTCGCCGCGCGGGCCGGTCATCGACACCGCGCCCGATGGCACCGTCGGCTCCGCCTGCGATGACAGAGTCGGCGTTGCCGACGGTGTTGCGGCCGTCGTCTCCTCCCGGCGCGGTGCCGGCCGCCGCAGGTCGGCCTCGATGCCGGCCAGTCTCGCCCCCACCGTGTCGGCGTCCGCCGGCCGATGGGCCGCGTCCTTCGCCAGTAGCTGAAGGATCAACGCTTCGAGCATCGCCGAGGCGTGCGGCGCATGCGTACGCAGGCGGGTCGGCGTTCCGAGTTGATGAGCGGCGATCCATTGCATCGGCGTGCTCGCGTTATACGCCGACCGGCCGGCCACGAGCTCATGCAGCAGACAGCCGAGCGAATACAGGTCGGCCCGACTGTCCAGTGGCGACGCTTCCATCTGCTCCGGCGCCATATACGGCAGCGTGCAGAGGTAGCTGCCGGTGCTGGTCAGTCGCGACTGCTCGGCGACGCGGGCGATGCCGAAGTCGACGATCTTCACCTGGCCAGTCGCGTCCGAGAGCATGAGATTGGACGGTTTGAGGTCGCGGTGCACCAGGCGGGCGCGATGCGCGGTGGCCAGGCCGGAGCAGACCTGCTGGGCCAGACGGACGACGGTGAGTTCATCCATCCCCGGTGTCCCGCCGGCCTTAACCGTGCGCAGACGCTGCGCCACCGACGAACCGACCACCAG
>DASQPR010000382.1:0-9392 GCA_035643815.1 Micromonosporaceae bacterium
GAGCGGCCGGCTGTCGGAGAGGTCGGCTAGTCCCCACCACTGCGACGGGTCTGCGCCCGGGACGCCAGCGTCGGCGAGCCGGCGCAGCGCGGCGGCGGCCGAGGCGCGCCGAGCGGCCAGTGCGTCGCGATCGGTCGCCACGGCCGGATCGGCTCCGACGGCCGGATCGGTCAGCGCGACGCGAAGCTCGGCGATGAGCGCGTCCAGCGTCAGCGCTCGCGGCAGCCGGGTCGCTTCCGGTTCACCGTCATCCTCGTCGGGCGGCGGCACGAGTTCGCGCAGAAATCGGCTCGGCTGCTCCTCACCGTCGCCGGAATGCACCGCCGTCACGATGAGCCGGCGGCGCGCCCGGGTGGCCGCGACGTAGAACAGGCGGCGCTCCTCGTCCAGCAATGTCGCCGCTTGCCGGGCCACACTGACCCGTGGACCTTCACCGGCTCCGGCCGGCTCGGCCGCGTTCGGCGGTGGCCCGACTCGACCGGCGACGACGTCGACCAGCCGTTCGGCGCCGAGCACGCTGCCCCGCGGGCGCAGGTCGGGCCACAGCCCTTCCTGCACACCGGCAATGATGACGACGTCCCATTCGAGTCCCTTGGCCGCGTGCGCGGTCAGGATCCGCACGGCCGCACCGCGATCGGCGGTCGGCGCGAGCGAGTCACCGGGCAGCTCCTGCCCCTGTACGTGATCCAGAAACACCTCGGCCCGGGCGCCGGGCAACCGGTCCACAAACCGGGACGCGGTCTCGAACAGGGCGACGACGGCATCGAGGTCACGGTCGGCGGCGGCGCCACGCGGACCACCGCGAGCGCTCTCGGCCGCCCACCGCTCGGCGAGCCGGGTCGCCTGCCACAGCTCCCAGAGGACGTCCTCGATCGTGGCCTCCGGCCGCTCGCTGGCCCGTCGCGCCGCCGCGAGCACATTCGCTACCGCATATGCCGGCGCGGCCCATCGAGGCCGTACGGCGGCAAGCTCGGCCGGCTGCCGCAGTGCCTCAACGAGGAGGTCGCCGGACGGCCGCCGGTCGCCTCCGGCCACCGCGAGCAGCCGCAACTCCTGGCGCAGGCGGCGCTCGGCGAGCGGGTCGGCCCCGCCGATCGGTGAGTGGAGCAACGCCACCGCTGTTGCTTCGTCGAGGCGTTCGGGATGAACAGCGCACGCGAGGACCTGCAACAGCGGCACGATGGCCGGTTGGACGCCGAGCGGCAGGTCCTCGGCGAGCGTCTGGGTCGGCACACCGGCCTGGTGGAGCGCCCGGCGTAGGTTCGCCAGCCGCAACGCGGTCGACTTCACGAGCACGGCCATCCGATCCCAGGGCACGCCGTCGATGAGGTGTGCTTCGCGCAGCCGGTGGGCCACGTACGCCGCCTCGCTCGCCGTCGATCGGAACGTGTCCACCGCGACGTCGCCATCGGCCGCGCTCTCCGCGGCGTGCATCGTCCGATGCCGGCCGGGACCACGCAACCGCCCGGCGATCCGTTGTGTCGCGTCGAGTAACGGCGCGGCCGCTCTGAATGTCCGCGTCAACGTGACAACCGGAGCCGGCGTGCCGTTGGGCCGCGCGAACCGATCCGGAAACGCGGCCACAGCATCGGGATCGGCGCCGCGGAAACCGTAGATCGACGAATCGCGGTCGCCGAACACCACCACATTCGCGCCGCCACCCGAGATGAGCTCGAGCAACTCCACCTGGGCCGGATCCGTGTCGGCGAACTCGTCAACGTAGACATACGCCGCGCGACGCCGTTCGGCCGCCAGCAGATCGGCATCGGACCGCAACAGGTCTGATGCGGCACGCACCAATTCGGCGCTGTCGTAGCCGATGCCGGCCCGACCGGTCGCGTCGCGCAGCGCGAGCACCTGGTCATATTCGGCAAGGAACCGGGCCGCCGAACGCCAATCCGGCCGGCCGTGCTCATCGCCGAGTCGGGCCAACTCGCGTGCACCGATCCCGCGTTCGGCCGCCCGCAACACAAGGTCGCGCAACTGGCTCGCGAACGCTCGGGTCCGCAGTGCCTGACCGAGGCCGGCCGGCCACATCGCGGGGTCGCCGTCGTCCAACAACTCGCGGATCACCAGGTCCTGTTCGGGTCCGGACAACAGGCGCGGGTTGGGCTCGCCAAGCTCCGTCGCCGCGCGCCGGAGCAGGCCGAACGCGTACCCGTGGAAGGTGCGCACGATGGGCTCGGCGGTGACGTGGCCGCGGCCGTCCACATCGGACCCGACGAGCGCGGCCTCAACGCGCCCGCGCAGGGCGGACGCACCGCGGCGCCCGAACGTCAGCACCACGATGCGCGACGGATCGACGCCGGCCTCGACCCGCGCGGCCACCGACGCGACCAGCAGGGATGTCTTGCCTGTCCCCGGGCCGCCCCGCACCAGCAACGGACCGTGATCGTGCTCGATCACCGCCGCCGCGGCGTCATCCCAGAGCAGCTGGTCGGTCGTGCGCGACGATGTGTGCCGCTCCATCGAGCGGACAAGCCGCCAGGTCCGCGCCGGTGCGGACGATTGCGCGGGCCGACCGGCTGGAGGTGTCACAGGCACATCAGACCATGCCGGTACGACAGGTCGAGCGCGACCCGCGCGGGCGGCTATAGCTCCGGGCCGATGCCTTCCGACAGCGCCGTGTCGGAGTCCACGATGTGCCGGATCGCCTCGGCGACGTCGTCGGTCACGCACAGCAGATCGAGATCGGTCGGGTTGATTTTGCCGTCGGCGCCCATCCGGTCACGCATCCAGTCGATCAGGCCCTGCCAGTAGGCCGAGCCCATCAGGACGACCGGGAACCGGGTGACCTTGCCCGTCTGCACGAGTGTCAGCGCTTCGAACAACTCGTCCATGGTGCCGAAGCCGCCGGGCAACACGACGAACGCCTGCGCGTACTTGACGAACATCGTCTTGCGAGCAAAGAAGTAGCGAAAATCGATGCCGATGTCGCACCAGTCGTTGAGGCCCTGCTCAAACGGCAATTCGATGCCGAGCCCCACGGACAGGCCGCCAGCCTCGGTCGCGCCCCTGTTCGCGGCCTCCATCACGCCCGGACCGCCGCCGGTGATCACCGCATAGCCGGCCCGGGCCAAGGCACCGCCCAGCGACTCGGCCATCTGGTAGTCCGGCGAGCCGGGTTTCGCCCGGGCCGAGCCGAACACGCTTACCGCCGGTGGCAGGTCGGAGAGGCTGTCGAAGCCCTCCACGAACTCCGACAAGATGCGCAACGCCCGCCAGGCATCTCGGGTCTTCCAGTCCGCTCGCAGCCGGGAGTCGAGCAGCCGCTGATCGGCCGTACCGCTGCGGATCGCGTCCCGGCGCAACGTCACCGGACCACGGTGTCGCTCCTGGGCGTCGCGACCGGGTGCGCCAGCGTTCGTCATGGGTTCACGTTATCGGCCGCGGGGTCCGTTGCCGCGGTTCGTGCACCTCATGGCTCTCCGTCGCCTCGTGCCGGCCGTCGTGCGCCATGCCGGTGAGGTCCTCGTGCGTCGTGCCCGTGAGGTCGTCGTGTGCCGTGCCGGTGAGGTCTTCGTGCCGGCCGGCAACGGATGCCGGCCGGCCGACAACGGATGCCGGCCGGCCGGTGAGCCAGGCGTGCAGCGTCTCGGCGCCCGCGCGGATCTTGGTGATCTCGACGTGCTCGTCCGGCTTGTGTGCCAGATTCGGATCACCCGGGCCAAAGTTGATCGCCGGAATGCCGAGGGACGCGAACCGCGCCACGTCGGTCCATCCGAACTTGCCGATCGGCGGTTGGCCGACGAGTTCGACGAAGTCCTTCGCTGCCGGATGGTGCAGACCAGGTCGAGCGCCGGGCGCCGAATCAACGACCTCGACGACGAAACCGGCAAAGACCTCGCAGAGGTGTGCTTCGGCCGCCGCCTCGTCGCGATCCGGTGCGAAGCGGTAGTTGACGTCGATCACGCACTCGTCCGGCACGACGTTCGACGCGACACCGCCGCTGATGGCGACCGCGTTGAGTCCCTCGTGATAGTCGCAACCGTCGACCGTGACCTCGCGGCCCTCGTACGCGGTGAGCCGCTGCAACACTTCGCCGGCCGCGTGGATGGCGTTCACGCCGAGCCAGGACCGGGCGGCGTGAGCGCGGACGCCGTGCGTGGTGACCCGGACCCGCATCGTGCCCTGGCAGCCGCCTTCGACCAGCCCGTACGTCGGCTCGAGGAGCACCGCGAAGTCGGCCGCTAACAGCTCCGGGGCGACCTGCGACACGACCGTCAGGCCGTTTCGCTCGGCCTCGACCTCTTCGCACTCGTAGAAGAAGTAGGTCACGTCGTGCTGCGGGTCAGGCACATTCATGGCGAGCCACAGAGCCAGCGCGGTGCCGGATTTCATGTCCGACGTCCCGCAGCCCCACATGACGTCGCCGACCGTACGGCTCGGGAGGTTCTCGGCGATCGGGACCGTGTCGAGGTGTCCGGCCAGCACCACTCGCTGGGGGCGCCCGAGCTGCGTACGTGCGTAGACCGTGTTGCCGATCCGGCCGACCGTTAGGTGCTCGGCCTGACGCAGCGCGGCCTCCACGGCGTCGGCGATCTCCGCCTCCTCGCCGGATACGGATTCGATGTTGACGAGCGCGCGCGTCAGTTCGACCGGATCGGCGAGTACGGCGTCATCCAGGTGTGCGGTCACGGCCACGAGACTAGCCACCAGCCCGCGAGCCTGCAGGCGTGTCGGTCGGACCGCCCGGATCGTGCGACCGGCGACCTCGGACCGCCCGGATGGTGCGACAGCCGATTCGGTAGCGTGACCAGCTGTGACCGCATATGTGACGACCGCGGCGTGGGGGCTCGGTCTGGCCACCGTGACCGCCGACGGCCAGACGCTCGACGCCTGGTATCCGACCGACCACCTGGGACTCGGCGAACGTCCAGCCGACGCGACCATGGTCGAGCGGCTGCTGCGCCTGACCGGGGACCGGCTGCTGCCGGGCCTCCGGGTCGTCGAGATCAGCACGACCATCGGTTCGCTCGCTGACCCGCCGGTCGACGCCCAGGACGCGTACCTGCGTCTGCACTTGCTGTCGAGCCGCGCAATCCGGCCCCGCCAGGCCAACCTCGACGGCGTCTTCGGCCTGCTCACGAACGCCGCCTGGACCTCGGCGGGCCCGTGCCCGCCCGAACGCGTCGACGAGTTGCGGATGCTGGACCGCGCCGACGGTCGCTACCTGACGATCTTCGGTGTCGACAAGTTCCCGCGGATGATCGACTACGTGACGCCCTCCGGCGTACGCATCGCTGACGCCGATCGCGTACGGCTCGGCGCGCACCTGGCGCCGGGCACGACCGTCATGCATGAGGGCTTCGTGAACTACAACGCCGGCACGCTCGGCACGTCCATGGTGGAGGGCCGCATCTCGGCCGGCGTCGTCGTCGGCGACGGCTCCGACGTGGGCGGCGGCGCTTCGATCATGGGTACGCTCTCCGGCGGCGGCAAGGAGGTCGTGACCGTGGGCGAGCGCTGCCTGATCGGCGCGAACGCCGGCATCGCGATCTCGCTCGGTGACGACTGCGTCGTCGAGGCCGGCTGTTATGTCACGGCCGGGACGAAGGTCACACTGCCGACGGGCGACATCGTGAAGGCGGTGACGCTGTCCGGAGCGTCCGGCATCCTGTTCCTGCGCAACTCCGTCACTGGCACGATCGAGGCCCGTTCACGCACCGGCCGCGGCATCGAACTGAACGCCGCGCTGCACTCGAACTGAGGATGCGGCCGGCGCCGGCTCGCGTGCTAGGCCACCGACAGCCGCTCGGCCCCCGCCTCGATGCGCTCATCCGTCGCGGTCAACGCCACCCGGACGTACGGAGCACCCGCCGGCCCGTAGAAGTCGCCCGGAGCGACCAGGATGCCGTGGCCGGCCAGCCAGTCCACCGTCGCCCAACCGTCGTCGTCGCGCCGGCACCATAGGTAGAGGCCGGCCCGTGATTCTTCGATCGTGAGACCAGCTCGCTCCAGGGCAACCCGCAGCACGTTGCGCCGGTGGGCGTAGCGGTCGCGCTGCTCCCGGACGTGCACTTCGTCGCTCAACGCCGCAACCATGGCCGCCTGTACGGGTGCCGGCACGATCATTCCGATGTGTTTGCGTACGGCGAGCAGCTCGCCCACGATGGCCGGATCACCGGCGACGAAACCGGCCCGGTAGCCGGCCAGATTCGAACGCTTCGACAGCGAGTGAACAGCCAACACGCCGGTCATGTTGTCGCCGCACACCGAAAGGATCGAGGTCGGTGTGTCCTCCCAGCCAAGCGTCAAATAGCATTCGTCGCTCGCGACGACCGTGCCGTTCTCGCGTGCCCATGCCACAGTCGCGCGCAACTCCTCGGGGGCGAGCACGCGGCCGTTCGGGTTGCCGGGCGTGTTGATCCACAACAGCTTGACCGGCGTACGGCCGAGGCTCGACGGATCGTCCGTACGCACGACCGACGCACCGACCAGACGGGCGCCGACCTCGTACGTCGGGTAGCACACGCTCGGGATCGCGACGACGTCGCCGGGACCGATGCCGAGCAGCGTCGGAAGCCAGGCGATGAATTCCTTCGAGCCGATCGTCGGAAGCACGCCGAAGCCGGGCCGGGCGCCACACGTACGGGCGACCCACGAGGTGATCGCAGCGCGCAATTCGACCGTACCGGCGGTCTGGGGGTAGCCAGGCGCATCGGATGCGACGGCCAGCGCGGCCTGAACCCCAACGGGCACCGAGTCGATCGGCGTACCGATGGAGAGGTCGACGATCCCGTCCGGGTGCGCGGCGGCCTTGGCCTTCGCCGGTTCCAGCAGGTCCCACGGAAAATCCGGCAGCCCCGTGGCGGGACTGCCGGATCGCGTCGGTGGCACGCTCAGTGCTCGACTTCCCGTGGCGGCTGCGCCGCGACGAACGTCGCATCCTTGTCGATGTTGCCCATCTTCGATGCGCCTCCGGGCGAGCCGAGGTCCTCGAAAAACTCGTAGTTCGCGGCGGTGTAGTCCTTCCACTGCTGCGGAACGTCGTCCTCGTAGAAGATCGCCTCGACCGGGCAGACCGGTTCGCACGCGCCGCAGTCGACGCACTCGTCCGGATGGATGTAAAGCATCCGCTTGCCCGTGTAGATGCAGTCCACCGGGCACTCCTCGATGCACGCCTTGTCGAGCAGGTCGACGCACGGCTCGGCGATGATATAGGTCACAACCTCGTCCTCTCCACACCGCACCATCGGTCGAACCGACACGACGGGCGCCTCGTTCTCCCGGCGTCTGTGCCGGGGTTCGCCTCTGTGGCGCGGATCGGGCCGGTTCGCGGCGTTTCGCCGCGCCCAAGGCCGTCTCGCGCGTACCCGGCACAGCCTAGTATCCCCTCCGTGGAGGGGCGAGAGTGCTAGGCCGTGGCGACGTCGGAGCGCGGGTGGTGGTGCGCCGGTTCGTCGAGATGCGCGACGATCGTCCCCTCTTCACCGATGTCGTCGGCGATCTCGTCGCCTGGGACGACGAGTCGATCACGGTGGTCACGCGCCGCGGTCCCGTCACGGTGCCTATCGCGGCCATCGTCGCCGGCAAGCGCATCCCGCCACCCGCGCCACGTCGTGCTGCTCGGCCCGGCACGGGTACGCCGGAAGCCGAGGCCTAGCAATCCGGCCGGTCGACGCCCGACACCCCGCCGGCGCTCGTCGCCCGACCCGGGCCCCTACCTGACCCAGCCCCACCTGACCCCAGGCCCCACCTGGCCCGGGCCCCCGCGTGACCGATTTGCGTGAGCGCGGTGTCATAGCCCTGATCTTGGGGCTACGAGGTCCATCTAACCGCAGTCGGATAAATCACCGGCGCTGGCTCGGCCGGCGACCGCACGCTTTGCACGCACCTTCCAAGATCCGTGACCTTGCAGCGCCAGGCGCCTATCGCCGGCCGTGAAAGGCCTACCACGCTGCACGATCACGGATCTTCGGCCGGTCCCAACACGTCGGCCCATGGGCCGGCTAGGGCGGAACGGCCAAAGGTCTCCGGTCCGCACGGGTGGCGCGCGGGATCGGACCGAACGGGTCGGAGACGTCGAGCTGTCGGGAGTCGAAGCCGAGCGAGGCACAGGCCGGGACGCACGGCGGGGGGCCGAGGCGCCGGGGGCGAGCCGGGTGCGCGACGTGCGCTATCGGCGGCCGGTGCCGGTCTTCGGCTTGCCAGTCCCGGAGCGGACCGGTGGCGTCTTCTGCTTCGACTTCACCGGCGCACTGGCCTTGCCGGCGGCCACGCGGGCCGCCTTCAGCCGGGCGGCCTCGACGCGACGGAGCGCGCCGGTGCGGTAGTCCTTACCGACGGCGACGACAGCGATGTACCCGAGCAGCATGCCGGCGAGCGACGCCCCGAGAAAGATCCAGATCTTGAGGAAGAAGTCGCCGGCGCCGCCCTTGAAGGGGTACGAGCCGCCGGCGAACGGCGAGATCACAGCGGAGACGACGCAACCGATCGCGACCGCTATCACCAGCCGCGGCATCGTCTCGATGAGCGGCCACCGTGCCGCCCACCGGAACATCGCGACCGCGACGATCAGCCCGATCAGGACGATCTCGGCGATTCCAACGGCCTCTTGCCGATTGTGGTGGTGGCGCAGGAGCCAGTTGCCGAACCAACCGAGCGTGTAGACGGCGAACAGCAGGCCAGCGACCATCGCGACCGGCTTGGAGCGCTCGTTCATCTCGGTGACCCCCGGGTGCGGATCCGGCCGATCGGTTCGGCGGCCGTACGCCTTGCATATTGGCGGCTTAGTCGAACCAGATATAACCGCATCCACTCGATACTCGCCAGCCCCAGGAGCTGGAAAGTTACTGGGAATCACGCTCGCGTGGCCGTTGCGAGCTTTGCTTTACGTCCGATCGACGACGCTGCCTAACGCGCTCGCGACCGGTGGCGTGTCGGCAGCGTCGGAACCGACGGCTCGTGCGTCTCGCGGCGGCCACGGAACATCAAGACGTACACGCCGACCGCCCACGCGACCGCGCCGAGCAGGATCGTCACGACACCGACCCAGTTGTTTCCGGCGATGAGGATGTCGCCTTCGGACGTACGGTTGCCGGCGGCGAAGATGACGACGAACCAGGCAACGGCCGGTAGCAACGCCAGGCCGGTACGGCCGGTCACGACGCGCCCGAACCAGAAGATGCCGATGTTGAGGACGACGGCGATCAGCGGAGCGATCGGCAGCCGAACCACCGCCCCGAAGATCGTCACGTGAAGCGGCGTGAGCAGCGCCTCCCAGAATGCGGTCACCGCCGCCAGGCAGACGGCGATGACGACACCGACGACGCGCAGGATCAGTTCGATCCCCGGTGGCTTGGCGTCGGTCACCGTCGGACGGGCCGTCTTGGCCGCCGATGATCTCGCGGCCGGGGTCGCCTCCGATCGCTTCGGCGGGTCCGGCTGAT
>DASQPR010000383.1:0-6303 GCA_035643815.1 Micromonosporaceae bacterium
GACGGTTGGCGGGCGCCCGTCGGCAAGCACAGCGTCGAGCTCGGCATGCAGGGCCGCGGCCACGTTTGGATGCTCCGCCAAGAGGTGGTACGCCCATGACAACGCATTGGTCGACGTCTCATGGCCGGCCAGCAGCAGAGTGAGCACCTCGTCGCGAATGTCCTGCTCTGTCATGCCGCCACCCGCCGCGCCGCTACCCGCCCGGCCGATGTCCGCCGCGTCAGCGTCGTCATCGCGCGCGGCGAGCAGCCACGACAGGACGTCCTGGCGGTCGCCGGACGATGCTCGGCGTTCGGCCACAAGGCGATCGATCACCGAATCGATATCGGCCAGCGCCTCTCGCCGCGCGGCGAGCGCACGCCCACCGAGGCGCCGCGCGAACGACACGAGGATGACGTTGGCACCCGGCCCTCGCATCGTGGCGTTGACCGCGTTCCTGATCATCGTGGCGTCGTCGCCGGTCACCTCGACGTCGAACACCGTTCGGGTCAACACTCGCAGCGTCGTGGCGGCGAATGCGCCGTGCAGGTCGACCTCCGCGCCGTCGGTCCACCGTGCCGTCATCGCGGTCGCCTCGGCGACCATCACATCGGCGTACGACGCGATCCGCCGATGGTGAAATGCGGGCTGGATAAGTCGCCGCTGCCGCCGGTGGTGTTCGCCTCGGCTGGTGAGCAACCCGTTGCCGAGAACCGCGCGCAGCGGTGTGTCTCCGGGCTCGCCACCGGCGACCCCACGACCGAGCCCCTTGGGAAACGCCCGCTCGTCGACCAGCACCGCGCGGGTGGCGTCCGGGTCGGTCAACAGGACGACCGGTCCACGGCCGAGTTTGAGCCGGACCACGTGACCGTTTTCAGCCGCCGTACGCTGCAGAAACCTTGGCGCGTCGATGGCCATGGACGCGAGATGGCGAGCCCTCGATCCGCGCGCGGCCGGCACCTGACGCGTCGGTCCCGACAACTGCTCGATCGCCACGGGCACGTCCCTCCACGCGAAACGCTGCTACCCGATGGTAACCAGGATTGCGTTCGGTGTGCGCGACCGGGCGCGCTCGGCGCGGGCGACCGGGCGCGGTCAGTTGCTGTCGCGCGGGGCCGACGAACGGCCATCAGACGAGCGGGTGCCCGCGATCGCCGGCGCCGCCGCCGCGAAGCCCGCTCCGGCGCGTACGTCGTCGCGCGTGGGCAGGTTGTCGAACCCGATGATCGCCTCTTCGCTGAACTCGATCTCCTTCGGTTCGAATCCGCGAAGCCAGGTCAGTCCGCGCACGAACGCCCAGATCACGATGGCGGTCACCACGAAGGACATGGGTGCTTGGAGGGTTTTGGCGAGCCCACTGCCGTCCGGCAAGATCGTGCACGACAAGAAGGTGATCGCGATGATGAACCAACGGATCCGCACCTTGGTGACCGCGAACATGCTGAGTGGCCAGACCAGATACCACGCCTGTACGACCGGGGCGAGGAAGATCGTGGCGAGCAACGCGAGCCCGGCGCCGTAGAGCGGGTTGTGATTACGCGAGTGCCACAAGATCACCAGCAGCACGATCGGCATGAGGACGAGCGCCGCGAAGCGGCAGGCCGGCACGGCGTCGAAGTGCCCACCGAACGGCCGTTCGAGGTAACCGATCGTGAGACCGACGGCGGTCGGCGGCGACGTCCACGCGACAGAGTCGCCAGCGTGCGAAAGTGCGGTGATCCAGCCGAACGTACCCAGCCCGAGGCCGTACGACAGTCCGAGCAATGTCACGAGCGCGGAGCCGATGATGGCGACGGCGCGCCGGATAAGCACCCCGACGGCTGGAAGTGCCGGGCCACCGGCCGCGAACAGCACGGCAAACGGCAACACGGCACCGATCGTGGTCTTCACCGCGATCGACAGTCCGATCAGCACGCCGCCGAGAATCAACGCGCTCATTCGGTGCGAGCGGGTCGCGAGCAGGGCCAGGCCGGCGACGAGTAGACCGACGGTCAGAGCATCGTTATGGGCACCGCCGATGAGGTGCACCACCACGAGCGGGCATGCGAGGACCAGCCACAGAGCCCGGTCGGTCGGCACCCCAACCCGCCGGGCGAGTGCCGGCAGCCACACGGCGATCATGATGACGCCAACGACCGCCATGATCCGGAAGATGACGATCGCCGCCGTGAGTGACCCGGTCTTCGCGGCCACACCCGCGATCATGAGAAAGAGTGGCCCGTACGGAGCCGGCGTGTCTCGCCAGATCAGGGACACGGACGAGAGCCACTGGCATGGCAGGGCCGACACGCCTTCGTGATACGGGCTGTGCCCGGCGGCCACGAGCGCACCCTGGCAGGCGTACGCGTAGACGTCGCGGCTACCGGTCGGGGGACACACCAACAGCGGCAGCATCCAGAGGGCGGCCGTGACAATGACCCAGCGGGCCGACATCAGGCCGGTGCCGATCAGATGTCGCCCGAGCCACCATGCGCTGACCAGACCGGCCGTGCCGAATCCCCAGAGTAGATACGTCAGGGCACCGTTCGGGCCCTGGGCGATCGTGACCGGGCTGGCTTCGGGCAGGAGCGCGGGGAACGCACCGCTGACGAATGCGGCGATGGAGAGCAGGACACTGCCGGCGAAACCTACCCAGCGGACGAAAGCTGGACGCCGCGTCAGACCTTGTACGGCGACGCTCGTCAGTGTCATGCAAATCCCCCTCACGCCGCCCGCGATGTTATACCGAGCCCGGTACCGAATGGATTACACATGAGTTGCACTCGCGTCGCTCGTTCCCGGGAAACGGCCAGCCGAATCACATTCGCACCCTTGTCCTGCGCTCCGCCGCGGATCGACGGATTATCGCTCCTTCGGTATGTGGCGTTGTTCATGTGGCATTGTTCATGGGGCATTGTTCGCCCGCAGGATCAGTACGCCCCCGACCACCCGGTCGGCGTGGTAATACCTCGCCAGGTCGCGCGCGATGCCGCCGCTCGGGTCGACGGTGTTGGCGTTTGGTGTGCCCATGATCACCAGTGTCGGGCGCTGATTCGCTTCCAGCATCCGTTGCAGACTTGGGATTGCGCTGGGAATCTTCTTGATCGGCATACCCCACAGATAGCGATAGCTGGTCGGACGCTGGGTGAACAAGTACAGCAACGCGTCCGACTCCAGGACGTAAATGCGCTGGTCAGGACGGGTCTCAGCGTCGACGGCGGCGGCAATGTGCCGGTCACGAACGGATGAACCGAAATACGGGATGGCGTCTTGGCGAACCTTGGACGACAGCGGTATCAACGCGACCATCCAACCGAGCGCCGGTATGACGAGGATGGCCGCGAGCGCGACCCGTAGCCCGCGGGAAGCGACCCCAACCGCTGCGTACGACGCCGCCAGCACGAGCGGCGGCAGCACCTGGACGTAGTAGTGCGCCCAGTAGGACCCGCCCAGGTTTACCGCCACGAGCCCGGCGGCGAGCCACCAGACGAGCGGCCCCCGACCGCTGCGCGGCAGCAGCCAGAGCCCCAGCACCGCGATGACGATCACCGCACCGATGTCCCACAACATGAACGGCAACGAACCGACGAGCTCACTCCAGCGCGTGCCGGCGTTGTTATGCGCGCTGTCGAACGAGGAGAACTGATAGCCGGCCAGCGCGTTCCAGTAACGCGACCAGCCGCGCCGCCAGCCGTCGACGACCAATGCGGCGATCGGCACGGCAAAGCCGCTCAGGAAAACCACAGCCCATCCGAGCCGGGCACGCCAGGCGCCGGCAACCCCGAGAACGATCGCGAGCCCGACGACGAGTCCGTCGAATCCGGACTGTTTCATGGCCAACGCAAGGCCCGCGAGGACGCCCGCACCGAGGAGCCACGCCGCGCGCCGGCTCCGTCGCCACTGCAGGGCCGCGGCCACCGAGGCGGTCGCCGGTACGGTCGCCAGCAGCTCGCCGTTGAGCGTGAAGCCTTCCAGGTGCGGAGCGACGCCGACCACGGCGTACACGGCCGCAGCCGCGACGGCCAGGCGTCGACCGGCGAGCAATGCGCCGATCCACGCGATGAGGATGGTCATGACGGCACCGATCAGCACCACGAGGCCGCGAATGGCCCAGCCCGACTCCCCCAGTGCGAGTAGTCCGCGGTAGGTGAGCAGCAGGCCCTGTGGCCGGTCGAGCCAGGCCGTGTCGTAGAGACGGGCCCCACGGGACCACTGCTGCGCCACGTACGCGTAACCGCCCTCGTCGGTGGACAGCCCCGTCCACACGTACGGCAGCCGCAGCGCTGCGGCAAGCACGGCGAGCGCCGCGATGATCCACAGTGCCCGGCGATCTCGGCCGGCCGGCCCGGCGCGACTCGCCGCGTCCCGGCGGGCCGGTAGCACCGACTCGCGGAGCATCAACGGATGTTTCCGTCGCTGCGCTGGCCGGTCGCCACGTCAGAGTCGCGTACGTTGTCCACGGCTCTAGTCGGCCCGAGGAACACGCTTTCGAAGACCGTCCGGGCGTGCCGCAACGTGCGTAGGTATTCGTCGACGAACTCGCCGGCCTCGCGGACCGATCCACCGCCCAGCACCCGGACGAGCCCGGCGAGTTCGACGCCCTGTCGCGGCACCTGGTCGGTCGGCCGACCACGTACGATCATGAGCGCATTGCGTACGCGACTGGCCAGGCGCCACGCAGCTTCGAGCGCGTCGGCGTCGCCGTCGTCGATCAGGCCGGCCGTTCGCGCCGCGTCAAGGGCGCCGAGCGTACGCGTCGTACGCAGCCCCTCGACCTCGTACGCGTGCCGCAGTTGCAACAGCTGAACCGCCCACTCGACATCCGTGAGCGCGCCGCGACCGAGCTTCGCGTGCATCGCCGGATCCGCACCCCGGGGCAGCCGCTCGGTATCGACCCGCGCTTTGATACGCCGGATTTCCCGCACCTGTTCGGCGCTCAGGCCGCCGACCGGATAACGTACGCCGTCGGCCATCGCGAGGAACCGGGCGCCGAGATCGGTGTCGCCGGCGACGTGGCGCGCCCGGAGCAAGGCCTGCGCCTCCCACACCTTCGACCACCGCGCGTAGTACTGCTGATAGGCAGCGAGGCTGCGGACCAGCGGTCCCTGCCGGCCCTCGGGACGCAGGTCGGCGTCGATCGACAGCGGCGGCTCGGGCGCCGGCGCGCTCAACACCCGCCGCAGCTGTTCGGCCACGGCATGAGCGACGCCGCTGGCCGCATCCTCGGCGACCCCGGGCGGCGGCTCGTAAACGAAGAGGACATCGGCATCGGACGCGTAGCTCAGCTCGCGGCCGCCGAGCCGGCCGACGCCGATGATTGCGAAGCGCAGACCGGAGGCGTCGGTCAACGCGCTCGAGAGTGTCGCGGCGAGGGTCGCGTCGGTGATGTCGGCCAGCGCCGAACCGACTTCGATCACGTTGGCCAGGCCGGGCAGCGGCGCACCGGCCTCCGTACCCAGTAAATCTCCGCAGGCGACCCGGAAGAGTTCGCGCCGTCGCAGCGCACGCACAGCGTTGGCCGCGTGCATCGGATCGGCGTGCCGCGCCGCGGCGGCCGTGAACCCGGCACATAGAACATCGCGCGTCCGCGGAGCCAGCTCGCGATCGTCGGCCAATAGCCGCAGGGCCTCCGGATCGCGGGTGAGCAGGTCGGTCACGTAGCGGGACCGGCCGAGCAGCGCGGCGAGTCGCATTGCCACCGGGCCTTCGTCGCGGAGCAGGCGCAAATACCACGGACTCGCACCGAGTGCGTCGGAGACCTGACGGTAGGCCAGCAGGCCTCGGTCGGGTTCGGTCTCGTCGGCGAACTCGGACAGCAGTACCGGCAGCAGCGTTCGTTGGATCGCCGCCGTACGCGAGACGCCACCGGTTAGCGACCGTATGTGCCGCAGCGCGCCGGCAGGGTCACCGAATCCCAACACCTCGAGTCGACTGATCGCGGCGTCGGTGGTGAGCGTCAGATCTTGGCTCGGCACGCGCGCGACGGCGTCGAGGAGCGGGCGGTAGAGCAGTTTCGCGTGCAGCCGGCGGACTTCGGCGCTATGCGCGACCCAGTCGGCCCGGAACGCCGTGATCGCCTCGCGGCCGCCCTTCGCCCGGTAACCCAACGCATGCGCGAGCCAGCGTAGCGACGGTTCGTCGGCCGGAACGGTGTGCGTACGGCGCAACCGCTGCAGCTGCAACCGGTGCTCGACCTTACGCAGGAACCGGTACGCGGCCACTAGCGCCTCGGCGTCGTCCCGGCCGACATACCCACCCGCGGAGAGCGCCGTGAGTCCGGCGATAGTGCCCGGCTGGCGCAGCGACTCGTCGGCCCGGCCGTGTACGAGCTGCAACAGTTGTACG
>DASQPR010000384.1:0-2376 GCA_035643815.1 Micromonosporaceae bacterium
CGTTGCGGCCGACCTGCCGGCACTGCGCCGCCGTGGACCGGTCGACATCCTGAGCGAAGACGACGAGCGCGATGTCCTGCTGGTGCCGGTCGGCGCGCTGGCCCACCTCGGCATGGACGTGGCCGGCCAGTTGCGCTCGGCCGGATACGGCGTCACCGTGGCCGACCCGAGGTGGGTGCGACCGGTGCCACTCGAACTCGTCGCGATGGCCCGTGAGCACGCGCTCGTCGTCACGGTCGAGGACGGCGTGCGTACCGGTGGCGTCGGGGACGCATTGGCGAAGGCCATGCGCGATGGCGGCGTCCGGACTCCGCTGCGCGACCTGGGCGTTGCGGCCGATTGGTATCCGCACGGGACGCGGGCCGAGATCCTGGCCGACGCCGGCTTGACCGTGGACGGCGTCACCCGCGACGTGCTTGCGATGCTGTCCGATGTCGACGTGGACTCGGTGGCTCAGGGCGGCTGACGGCCGCCACGCGCGGTTGATGCCGGGCTCGTGCCGAACACGACCCGTAGAGCAGAACCGGTACCGCATGAAGCGGCACAGCGGTGGGTAACGACCCGGTAGCAGCCGTACCCCCAGTTTGAACCGACCGCCGGCGAAACGCGTGTTTGTCGCCGTGCGCGGTCCGTGTCGATAATGGGTTCGACCGCATGCTCAATGGACGGTCTGGCACGGCGACGTGCCGCTGCAGACGGGACGTTCGTGACATGGCGCAGGACGGATCGACCCACGACGGTCCCGACCGCGCGCCACGGTCGCCCTGGGCACCCTCCGACCTTCCGCAGTCGCCGTGGCAGCCGGAAGGTGTGGGCTCCACCGCGTCGCCGGTCGAGGGCCTGGGCGTTATGGATGGGCCGGCTGGCCCGCCGGCGCTCGGCGATGTCATCGATCTCGCACCGCCCGACGGCCTCGGTTTCATTGATCTCGGCGATCCTGCTCGCTTATCAGCGGTCGAGGTTGTTGCCGATCACGGCCTCCGGCCCCAGGCGCCAAGAGTGTTCGGACGCCTCGATGCGTTCGCCGCGACGTTGTTCGGGGCCGGCCACGGCAGCGACCCATCACGTCGGCCGCGGACGCGGGCGGTCACGGATCGACGGCGGATGGCCATCATCGACCTGGGCGAGCGCCATGGTCACGTCGCAGTCGACGGCGCCCGACCGGGGCCGTCACCGTGGCGCAGCGTCGAGTGGCGTGCCCACATGCGGCCATTTGTCCTTGTCATCGTCGTCGTGGCCGCGCTCCTGGTCGGTGGATCAGTAGCGCCGCCACTGGCTCGACTGGCACGACTCGGCAGCATCACCGTTCCGCTCGGCGCCACGCTGGCGACCGACGGAGTGCGGGCCGTCGTCCTCGGCAGCCGGGACGGAATCGGGGAGAGCGTCGCGTCGTACAAGGTCGTCGGCGGCAGCCGCGACTGGTTCACCGAACTGTCGCTGCGCCAGGCCGACGACATCGGCATGACGATCACCGACGGCGTCATCATCGTGACGGCGGGCCGGCTGAGCAATCGTGGTTCACACACTGTCGTTCTCGACGAGCACACCGGGCGGCAGCTCTGGTCGACGTCGCAGAACCTGTGGAGCCCTCGACGCGGCAGCGACACGATGCTGATGACCAACGACGGCCAGACGAACGTCATGGCACGCGACAAGCGGACGGGTGCCGTGAAGTGGTCTTACTCGTTGGCCACCGGTTGCTGGGACGATCTCGCCGTGCCGGAGGCCGACGAGGTGCCGACCGCGTTGGTCGTGTTGTGTCTTCGGCCGAGCACGTTGAGCCGAATCGACCTGGACACGGGCCAGAACGAGCTCTCCAGCCATGTCCCGGTGTCGGCGGCGACGACGGAGGCCGACATCAGCATGTTCACCGTAAGTAACGTCATCGTCGTCGAGGACGCCCGAGCCAAGCCGCCACAGTTCGACACGTACAACCTGAGCGATCTGAAGCCGATCTGGACGTCGGGCGGCTTTAGCAACAACGACAAGCCCTACCCGTGCGGAGTCGAGATCTGTGTGTCGGCCGGCGGTTCGACGGTAATCCTGGATACCCGCAGTGGCGCTGTCATCCCGACCACGAGTCACGAGGCCGAGCTGGCAATATCGGTGCCCCGCCCGTTCATTCCGGCGTCGAAAGTCGGCACGTTGCTGTTGCCCGCGCCGGGGGCAACCGTGCCCGTGGTGAACAAGACGACCTACGTCGCGGACTTCGCCGGCGACGAGGCCGTCGTGCCGCTGCCGCTCTTCCGACCCGGGCGCACCTGGATTGTCACGCTGTCGCCCAGCGGCGTACGCGATGACGTACAGCTGCTCGTTGGCCCGGCCGCTGACGTGTGCCGCCCGATCGGCGCGTACCTCGGGTGCATGACCGCCAAG
>DASQPR010000385.1:0-2893 GCA_035643815.1 Micromonosporaceae bacterium
CGGCGCCGCTGCCTCTACCACTGGATCGACTACCCGAGCGCGCAGCGGGTGGCCGAGATCATCGCGCGGCGGGTGCCGCAGGCGTCGACGTTCCTCGCGTCGCAGGTCGCGGACGGGGTCGCCCGGATGCGATCGCTCGCACTCACCAAGCCGCCCGGAGTCGCCGAGGCGATCAACTGGGCGGCCGCGGCCGCGCTGCTGGGACTCTCCGAACTCACGGTCGAGGGGGCCGAATCGACCCTGGGTGTCGTCCTCAAGCACGCCGACGACCACGACGTGGTGCACGCGTACGGCCTACCGGCCCTGGTCGGCGGCGATGGCTGAACCATCAGGCGACGTCGGCCGAGACCCGACCCGCGACGTGACCGGGGATCTGGCCGAGATCGCGGCCCGCTTCGCCGGCGTGCTCCATTCCGCCGGCGTACCCGTGGGCCCGGATCGAGCCGCACGCTTTGCGCGGGCGGTGACCGTGGTCTCACCGCAGTCGGTGCCCGAGTTGCGATCGTTGGCGCACGCGACGCTCGCGTTCCATCATGCGCACGATGCCGTGCTCGACCGGGTCTTCGACGCCGTCTTTGCCGGCATGCTCGACCCGGCCGACAGCCGCGGCGATCAGAATGCGCCGCTCACCGACGCCTTGGCGCGCGCATCGACACAAATCCCGCCCCGATATCGCAACGCCACGGCCGGCGCTTCGCCGTCGGGCTCCGATCCGGACACCGACGACAGCGGAAGTCGGTCGGAGAAGACACGCGACGACGAGGGTCAGGAAATCGAGATCCCCAGCGCGGGCAGTGAGCTCGAGCGCCTGCACCATCGCGAGTTCGGCCAACTGACGCCGGACGAACTCATGCTGCTCGCCAACCGCATGGCGGATCTGCGGCTGGCCACGCCGATGCGGCCATCCCGCCGCATGCGCCGCGCGGCCGGCGGCCGGCGGATCGACCTGCGCTCCTCGCTGCGACTCGCGCACCGCAGCGCCGGCGATCCGGTCCGGCTCGTCCGCCGCAAGCGCCGAGAGCGGCCGCGAAAGCTGGTCGTGCTGTGCGACATCTCCGGCTCGATGGAGCCGTACGCCCGGGCCATGCTGCAGTTGCTCTACTGCGCGGCGGGCGCGACCGATGCGGAGGTCTTCACGTTCGCCACCCGGCTGACCCGCCTGACGCCGATCCTCGCCCGTACGCTGCCGGGACCGGCCCTCGCCCGAGCCGGCGAGAGTGCGCCCGACTGGTCCGGCGGCACCCGGATCGGTGCGGCCCTGCAGGAGTTCCTCGATCGCTACGGTCGAGCCGGCATGGCTCGCGGCGCGGTTGTGATGGTGATCTCGGACGGCTGGGAGACCGGCGATCCGACGCTTCTTCGGCAACAAATGGAGCGGCTGTCGCGTCTCGCGCACCGCATCGTCTGGGTCAACCCACGGACGCAGAGCCCGAAATACCGTCCGCTAGTGGGTGGAATGGCGGCCGCGTGGCCGTTCTGCGACGCGGTCGTGAGCGCGCACCGGATGGACGCGCTCGACGACCTGGTAACTGCATTGGCCGAACCGGGCCGCCGGCGCTAGCGGGCGGCCCGTACCAACCGTCGGCGAAGCCGGCCATCCGGAACGCACCCGGCGCCCGGCCGCCACATCAGGGCATACCGTGACGAGAGGGAGCGGTAGTGCTGGGACGCCGGATCGGCGAGGCCGATTAGGACGCCGTATCGGCCCGGGCCGATCACGGACGCTGGACCGGCCAGGGCCGATCTGGGGCGCCGGATCGGCCGCGGCCGACGAACCGAAGGAGACGAACGTGCAACTTGTCAATGAGTTCGTGGTGCCACGTCCCATCGACCAGACATGGGCCGTGCTGAACGACGTCGAGCGGATTGCGCCGGCGATGCCCGGTGCCACGCTCACTGACCACGTCGACGACGTGTACCACGGCAAAGTCAAGGTCAAGGTCGGCCCGGTGACCGCGCAATACGGCGGGACCGCCCAGTTCAAGGAGCGCGACGAGGCGGCTCATCACATGGTCCTCGAAGCGACAGGCAAGGAGTCGAGCGGCCGCGGCCGTGCCTCGGCGCTCGTCAACGTCGATTTGGCCGCCGAAGGCGAGCAGACTCGCGTCAAGGTCGTCACCGACCTGACGATCTCCGGGCCACTCGCGCAATTCGGCCGGGGCGCCATCGCCGAGGTGTCGTCGAAGCTGCTCGGCCAGTTCGTCACGAACCTCCACACGATGGTGCTGGCCGACGAACCCAAACCGGCCGCGGGTACGGAGACGGCCGGCGCTCCGGCGGAGGCGGCGCCGTCCGCATCTGCCGCGTCCGTCGACAGCGGCGCCCCGGCCGCCCCGCCGGCCGATACGGCTACGCCGGGGACCGTCTCGGGTGACGGCACTGCTCCGGTTGGCGGCACTGGCCCCGGTGATGGCGCCGCCTCGGGTAGCGGCGCTGCCTCGGGTGGCGGCACGGCCGGGCCAGGCTCGTCCGGCCCGTCAACGCAGAGCGCGATGTCGAGCACCGCGGCACCGTCCGCTCCGCCGTCGGGATCAACCGGGCCATCGGGATCGACCGGGCCATCGGGATCAACCGGGGCCAGCGCGACGCCGACGGCTCCGGCCGCTGCCGGCTCGACAACTGCCGCGTCGTCGACTGCACCGGCCGCTCCGGCCGCTCCGGCGGCTTCGTCGGCCGCTCCGGCGGCGAGTGGCGGGGCGACGTCCGTACCCTCGACGCCTCGAGCGCAACCGGCCGAGGCGCCGGCGGCCGAGGTCAACCTGTTGAAGGTCGCGGCCTGGCCGATCCTCAAGCGACTCATCCCGGTGCTGGTGGTTATCGCGATCGTCGTCATCGTGCTGGTCGTCTGGGTGTTCTGACGGCGGCAGCCACGCCATGATCCACTGTGGTGGAC
>DASQPR010000386.1:0-8144 GCA_035643815.1 Micromonosporaceae bacterium
GAGTTGCGCGGCAACCTCTGCCATCGAGATGGTCTCCCGACCGGTCACGTCGTAGACCCGGCCGACGTGCTTATCCTCACCGGCGGCCACCGAGGTCAACACGGCCACCGCGACATCGGCCACATCGTCGCGCGTGACGCCGCCGAACCGTCCGTTGCCGGCCGGACCTCGCAGCACTCCGTCCGCACCGACGAAGTTCGGTACGAAATCGAGGTACATGTTGTCGCGCAGGATCGTGTGGGCGACACCGCGTGCCTTGATGTGTTCCTCGGTATGACCGTGGTCTCGCGCCAAAGTGAACGTCGCATGCGGTCCGGCGCCGACGAACGACACGTACACGATGTGCGCGACGCCGGCGTCCACCGCCGCGTCCACGGCGGCGCCATGCACGTCCCGCCGATCCTTCGACTCCGACGCCGAAATCAGCAACAGCGTGTGTACGCCGTCGAGCGCGCCGCGCATGGCGTCGCCATCGGTGTATCCGGCACCGATCCGGATCACCTCGGCGCCGGACAGATCGGGTGCGCGGCCCGTGTCCCGTACCAGCAGGCGTTGTACGACACCGGCCTTGGCCAGACGCCGCGCGACCCGGCCGCCGAGCGCGCCGGTCGCACCGGTCACGGCGATCAGGCCGGTGGTCGGGGCCGAACCAGCGACCGGCTCCGGTGCACGCAATGGCTCTGGCTCCGATGTGGGCATCGCCGACGCGTCGTACGCGGACGTGGTCATATCTGCAATCTTGCCACCGAAGCCGGTTCCCGCACGTCAACGACGGCAGTTGCGGGAACCGCGCCGGCGCGCATGCGCAGCGGCAGAACCAGCGCTCAGCCGACGAGCGTTTTGACGGCGGCGGTCAACTCGGCCAGGCCCTTCTTCGCGTCGGCGAAGTACATGCCGGTTTTCGGATCGCTGTACAGCTCGTTGTCGATGCCGGCGTATCCGTGGCCCATCGAACGCTTGATCACGATCACGCTCTTGGCGTGGTCGACGTCGAGGATCGGCATGCCGGACACCGGATTGCCGGAGCGCCGGGCGGCCGGGTTGATGACGTCGTTGGCACCGATCACCAGCGCGACGTCGGTGCGCGCGAAGTCGGGGTTGATCTCTTCCATCTCGCGCAGCAGCGCGTACGGCACGTTTGCCTCGGCCAACAACACGTTCATGTGGCCCGGCATGCGACCGGCGACCGGGTGGATCGCGTACGACACGTCGACGCCCCGGCTCTCCAGCAGATCGGCCAGTTCGCGCACCTCGTGCTGCGCCTGGGCGGCGGCCAGACCGTATCCGGGGACGATGATGACCTTCGACGCGTACGCCAACTGGATGGCGGCGTCGTCCGCCTTGACCTCGCGGATGCTGCCGCCGGTCGGGCCGCCGGCGTCGCCGCCGGAGTCACCGGTGCCGAACCCACCGACGATGATCGCCGGTATCGACCGATTCATCGCGTCGGCCATCAGCTTGGTGAGAATCCCGCCGGACGCGCCGACGAGGGCACCGGCGATGATCAGGACAGAGTTGTCGACCACGAAGCCGGCCATCGCGACCGCCGTACCGGTGAACGCGTTGAGCAGCGAGATGACGACGGGCATGTCGGCGCCGCCGATCGGCAGCACCATCGTGATACCGAACGCGAGCGACGCGATGAGCACGGCGCACAGCAGGCCGATCGCCGCGGCCGACGACGACGGCGGCGCCACGATCAGCCAGAGCCCGCCGCCGACCATCACGATCGTGAGGAGCACGTTCAGGACGCGTACGCCGGCGAACACGATCGGGCTGGACGAGATCGTGCCCTGCAGCTTGCCCGATGCGACGAGCGATCCGGCGAACGTCACCGCGCCGATGATGACGTCGAGCACGGTGGCGATCAGGAATCGCTCGCCGGCAATGCGGGTGCCATCGCCCGACGCGAGCGTGACGAAATCGTAGATCGCCACGATCGCGGCGGCGCCGCCGCCGACCGCGTTGAACAGGCTGACCAGTTGCGGGATGGCCGTCATGGCCACCCGTCGCGCGCCGATCAGGCCGGCAACCGCACCGATCGCGGCGCCGACGATCAGGACGACCCAGCCGACCGGCTTGACCGTGCCGGCGTGGATGATCAGCACAAGCGTCGCGACGATGGCGGCGATCATGCCGACCGCCGACAACTGGTTGCCGCGCCGGGCCGTGGCCGGCGAGTTCATCAGATGCAGACCGAGCACGAAACACGCGGCGGCGGCGAGGTAAACAAGCTCGACGCCGGTCTCGACACCGCTCATCGTGCCACCCCGGACGCGTCGCGGGTGGCCGCCGTCACCGATGCCGCATCGACTGGCGCGGACTCAACGGCCGGCGGTGCCGTCGGCCGCTTGCGGAACATCCCGAGCATGCGGTCGGTCACGACGTACCCGCCGACGACGTTCATGCCCGCGAACGCCGCGGCGATGAAGCCGAGGATGTAACCCACGGCGTTGTCCGCGCTCACCGCGATCAACATCGCACCGACGAGGACGACACCGTGGATCGAGTTCGCGGCGGACATCAGCGGGGTGTGCAGCGTCGCCGGCACCTTGCTGATCACCTCGAACCCGACGAGCAGGCTGAGCACGAAGATGCTCAACGCGGCGAGCAGTGTCATGACGCGGTTCCTCCATCGGTGCTCGCGGCGTCAGCCGGCGCATTGAGTAAGGCGTTCGTTGGCGCGTGCACGATCGCGCCGTCATGCGCGATGACGATCCCGGCCTGTATTTCGTCGGCCAGGTCGATTGCCAGCGCGCCGTCGTGCACCAGGTGGGTGAGCAGAGCACAAACATTGCGGCTGTACGCGGCGGATGCCGCGGCCGGTGCTTCGGACGCGAGGTTGCCGGCGCCGACGATCGTCACGCCACCCGCGGTCACGATGGTCTCGTCCGGCCGGGAGCCGGCCACGTTGCCGCCGAGTTCGCTCGCACCGAGGTCGACCACGACCGACCCAGGCGACATCGCGGCCACCGCGGCCTCCGTGACGAGCAGTGGCGGTCGGCGGCCCGGCACCTGCGCGGTTGTGATGACGATGTTGTGCTTGACGATGTGCGCGGTCAGCTCGTCCTGCTGAGCCTGCTGCTCCTGCGGAGTGAGCGCGCGAGCGTAGCCACCCTCGCCAGCCGCACCGGCGACGGACGCGAGCTTGAGGAACTGCGCGCCGAGCGACTCGACCTCGGCGGCGGATGCCGGTCGGACGTCGTACGCCCGGACAACCGCGCCCAGGCGCCGAGCGGTCGCGATCGCCTGTAGCCCGGCGACGCCGGCCCCGAGCACCAGCACCTCGGCCGGTCGTGCCGTGCCGGCCGCCGTGACCAGCAGCGGGAAGTAGCGGTCATAGGCGTACGCGGCCGTGAGCACCGCGCGGTAACCGGCGACGCTGGCCTGTGAACTCAGCACGTCCATCGATTGCGCGCGGCTCACCGTACGAGGCAGGCCGTCGAGACTGATCGCGGTTACGCCGGCGTTGGCCAGCCCGGCGGCGTAGCCGGGGTCGGTGAGCGGTCGCAGCATCCCGATAACGGTCTGCCCGGGATGCAGTGCGGCGATCGTGGCCGCGTCCGGCTGGCCGATCGACACCAACACATCCGCGGTCTTGCGCAGCTCATCGGCGTCGAGGACGGTCGCGCCCGCCTGCTCGTACGCCTCGTCGGGAAACCACGCCGCCGCGCCCGCGCCACGCTCGACGAGGATCTCAATGTCGAGCGACTGCAACCGGGCGACCGCCTCGGGGGCCAGCGCGACCCGCCGTTCACCCGCGGCGGACTCCTTGATCGCCGCAACCTTCAACGCCATCTGGTGCGAACCTCTCCTCCGCTGCCGTGCTCCCGACCGTCGAATGCGTCCCGCGTATCGGCCGCCACCGATTCCGGTCCACGCCATGCGGTCCTGCCTGCATCAGCGCAAACCTACGTCGCCGACAACGTCGCGCGTCGATGCGGGCACTCAGCGGAAGCATATGCGGCGCAGCCGGTAGCGCCGGTGACCGGATTACCGCCGCCGAGCCGGCCGAAAGGCGCATCGAATACGGAGGCTACGGCGTACCCGCCGGCCGTGGATAGTCGTCCTACGTGCTGGACAGCTGCGCGGAGCGCTTGGGCAGCGGAACGCGCATCAGGTCGGCCGCCACCACGATGTCGCCGTCGAAGCGCGCGGCAGCCTCATCGCCGAACACGCTCGCGTCCGGGTATCGCTGCGAGAAGTGGGTAAGGACCAGTGTGCGTACGCCGCATCGCCGGGCGACGTCGGCGGCCTGCGCAGCGGTGAGGTGGCCGAACTCGCGAGCTATGACGGCATCTGCATCGAGATAGGTCGACTCGATGACGAGCATATCGACGCCCTCGGCCAGTTCGTAGACGGTGTCGCAGAGCCGGGTGTCCATCACGAACGCGAATCGCTGCCCCGGTCGTGGCTCGCTGACATCGTCGAGTGGGACGCGACGACCACCAACGTCGAGCACACCGTCGCGGCGCAGCCGGGCGATGTCTGGGCCGGCGATGCCGAGGGCGGCCAGGCGCTCGGGCAGCATGCGCCGGCCGTCCGGTTCGACGAGCCGGTAACCGTAGGCGTCGATGCCGTGCGACAGCCGCGCGGCGTAGAGATCGCCGACCGGCGTCGTCGCGATGAGCCCGGCGCGCACTGGCTGTTCCCGGATGTCGGCCCTGTTGTCAAACGCCGCCGCATGACGCATGCGCTGGAAATAGGCCGCCCCGGAGGCCGGGTAATGGGCTATGACCGGATGGGCCACCCGCTCGCCGGACAGCTTTGCGACGATGCCCGGCAAACCGAAGCAATGATCTCCGTGAAAGTGCGTGATGCAGATCCGGCTGATGTCGGCACCGGACAGCTTGGCCAGGATCATCTGCCGCTGCGTGCCTTCGCCCGGATCGAACAGGAACCCTTCACCGTCCCAGCGCAGCAGGTAGCCGTTCTGATTCCGCTCACGCGTGGGCGCCGCGCTCGCGGTTCCGAGCACGATCAGTTCTCGAGTCGACACCGCTATCCGCCGATCACCGGCGCGCGCCCGTCACGGGTGTACCCCCGAACACGGGTGCACGCCGATCATGGCTGTCCACTGGCGGCTGGATGTCGGCTCGCGACGGGATGTCCGCCGATCGTGGTCAGGATCGCGCGCGCCGCCGGATGGTTGGCCAGCCCGGCCCAGGTCATGTCGCCGCGGCACAGGGCCTTGAACGCATACCAGCCCGGTGCGGTTGCGACGGCGGCATGGTAGGCGGCCGGACGTCGTGTGAACCCGGCCAGCAGCCGCCGGCCGGCCGCCATCTCGGGGACGAGGTCGCGCTGGACCGCCACGACGTACGCGTCGGGATCGCCAGCGGCCGCCGCCGCTCCGGCCAGCGCACCGGAGCGGAGCGCGAAGCTGATGCCCTCACGAGTCCACGGCTCCAACAAGCCGGCGGCATCGCCCGCGACGAGGACGTTGCCGCGGCGCAGCGGCGAGTTCACCGATCGGCAGCGGGTCAGGTGACCGGAGTCGCGCTCGGCCGCGACGCCGTCGAGACCGAGGCGATGGCGGAAGCCGGCGAGGTAGGCGCGTGTGGCCGCCCCGGTCCCCCGCGACGCGATCACGCCGACCGTCAGCTTGTCGCCCTTCGGGAACACCCAGGCGTACGAGCCGGGGATGTGCCCCCAGTCGAGGAGCACACGACCGCGCCAGCGCCGAGCGGTCGGCCCCTCGACCGGCAGCTCCAACTCCAGTCCTAGGTCGACCTGGTCGTAGGTCACGCCGACGTACGGTGCGCAGACGCCGGAGGAGCCGTCCGCTCCGATCACGATCCGCGCCGTGACGGTCGAGCCGTCGGCCAGCCGTACGGTCGGGTGCTCACCCTCGGCGGCCACGCCACGAACCGTCACACGTTCGCGGATGACGGCACCAGCATCGACCGCGGCCGACCGGAGCGCGGTGTCGAACTCGTCCCGGCACACCATGGCGAGCGCCGGGGCACCGGTCACCCGGCGGGTGAGGCCCCAGCGGCCGTGATAGGTGAACGTGACCGAGTCGATGTATTCGCGCGCGGGCACCTTGACGTGCCCGGCCAACGCCGCCAGCGATGCGCCGATCAGCCCGCCACCGCACGTCTTGTAGCGCGGGTGCTCGGCCCGCTCGAGCACGACCGTGCGGGCGCCGGCTACGGCGGCGACGCGGGCCGCGGCGAGTCCGGCTGGCCCACCGCCGACGACCGCAACGTCCCAAAGCTCCGCATCGGCGCGGCCGGTCGCGTCCGATTGGGTGGCGCCGTCGGTGTGGTGGTGCGCGCCAGCCTCATGCATTCCCGAAGCCTAGAGGAGGCCGCTCGGCGGTGCCCGAATGCGGCCCGTCATCGCTACAGCCCCGGACACGGTGAGAGCGCCTCACGTGCGAGACGCTCTCGGCGAGGGCCGTCGGCTGCGCACCCACTGTGGCTGCAAAGCTTCTGGTCCCGCAGGTCACCGTACCCGTGGGTTGTCGTTGGCGTGTTCGATTCGGCGAAGGATCTTGCGCCGCTTTCCCGGGACTAACCGCCCGCGGACGCCAGGATCTCCGCCGCTGCGCGCTGACCGCTGCGCAGCGCTCCTTCCATCAGTCCGGCCCACTCGCCGGCGGTGTGCTCGCCACCGAAGTGAATCGGGCCGATCGGGCGCACCATCTCCTCGTTGTGGGCGACGCCCTCGGACAGGTAGCCGCAGCGCGTCCACGGATCGTCGGCCCAGGTCGTCAGCAACACCCGTGAGGCGTCCAGCGACAGGTCCGGTCGGGTCTCGGCGAGGCGCCGCAGCCAGTGCCATGGACCGCCACCGAGCTGCAGCCGGGCCAGGGCGTCCGGCGACCCGGCAAAACACGGTACGACCGGCTGGACCGCGCCGCTGCCATCCCGCGCTGTCCACGACCAGAACCGATCCGGTACGGACAAGACGGCGCTGGTAGCGACGGGCGAGTCGAGTCCGACATGCAGCTTCGCCGCCACGCCGACCACAGCCGACGCCCAAACCCGATGCTTCCACTCGGGAAGGGACGGTTCTATCGGAAGTTCGCGCAGCACCGGCAATGGCACCGTCACGATCACGCGATCAGCGCCGACGACGCCGTCATCGACAACGATCCGTGCCCTGCCATCGGACCAGTCGATCGCGCGCACCGGCGTACGGAGTCGAACCCGGTCGCCCAATGCCGCAGCGAGCCGCAGGGCGATCTGCTGGTTGCCGCCCCCGATCCGGAAACTGGGCCGCGGCTCCATCGAAGCGACCTGACGCAGTACCGACGGGTCGAGCAGCTCGGCCTGCTGCGCGCAGGACACCTCGACCCGGGCCAGGACGGCCTCGGCTACATTCGGCGGGAGACCGACCGAGCGGACGAAATCGGTCACTGAACCCACCGCCGGACCCGCCACCTCCAGGGCCGCCATCAACCGGTGGGAAGCGGCCTCGACCGCGGCCGCGTCGACCCCGGGGACTCCGACCGGCGTACGCACGTAGTAGCTCATGCCCGTGTCGGCGAGCCGGAGGCCGTACGACGAGGCGTAGGCGGCCATCGTGTCGTACCCGGCGAGCACGAACTCCGCCCCGCGCTCGATGATCGGCGACGCGGGGTCGGTCGGATCGAACGGCACCGACCACACCCGGCCGCCGACCCGGTCGCGAGCCTCGAGCACGCGCACCTCGACGCCAGCGGCAGCCAACTCCGCCGCCGCGGCCAGGCCAGCAAAACCCGCGCCGACCACACAAACGCGCACGTCACCATGCCTTTCCTGGCGCAGGGTCTCGCATCGGCGGTATCAATGCGCCTCGCGGCCGCGCTACGCATCGGCGGTCCCAATGCGCCTCGCGGCTGCGCTACGCATCGGCGGTATGCCCGGCCGGTCACCACATCGTCACAGGCGGACAACGGCGCCGTGGCGGCGACGCGCACGAGACAACCGAAAGTTCCTCGTCCGAATGCTCCGTTACCGGACTAACGCGCACAGGCTGTCCGTGGAAACGCGCCCGCCACGCAGACCGGCCGCCGCGCCGCCGGACGTTTTGTGCTGGCGTCGGCCGCGCGGCGCCGGTACCGTGGCCGCCATGTACTCCTGAGATTGCCACGTGCGCCCGACATCTGGCCGTCCGCCCGTCGAAGACCGCTGGCGCAGCCCACCGACGCGGTC
>DASQPR010000387.1:0-2226 GCA_035643815.1 Micromonosporaceae bacterium
ACCGCGACCGCACAGGGCACCCACCGACTCTCGGACGCCGAGACCGGCTTGCTCGCGGAGGCGATCATCGGCGCACGCGCGGCCGACCCGACGCCGTAACCGACGCGCCCGTCATCGGCCGGAGCCTGGGCGCCCCGACGACAGACCCGGCCGACAAACGCCGACGCACGCACCGACACCGACCCAGCGAGGAGACCGCACACCGTGGCCATGCAGTTCTACGCCTCACCCGAGCAGATCATGCGCGACCGCTCGGAGTTCGCGCGCAAGATGATCGCGCGCGGGCGCAACGTCGTGGTGATGAGCTACTCGGGCGGCGTGCTGTTCGTGACGGAGAACCCGTCCAAGGCGCTGCACAAGGTCAGCGAGATCTACGACCGAATCGGGTTCGCCGCCGTCGGCCGCTACAACGAATTCGAGAACCTGCGGGCGGCCGGCGTACGGATGGCCGATCTGCGGGGCTACTCCTACGACCGTCGCGATGTGACCGGCCGCGCCATCGCGACCGCATTCGCCCAGACGCTCGGCTCGATCTTCACGGTGGAGACGAAGCCGTACGAGGTGGAGATCTGCATTGCCGAGGTCACGGCAAGCTCGGCCACCGATGAGCTCTACCGGATCACGTACGACGGGCAAGCTCAAGAGGAGCAAGGCTTCCTGGCGATGGGCGGCCAGACCGACGTTCTGTCGAAGCTGCTCCGTGAGAAGCACACGGCGGACATGTCGCTCACCGACGCCGTACAGCTCGCGGTCGAGGCGGTCGCGTCCGTCGGCGGCGAGGGTGGCAAGCCGCGCACGATCGATCCGAACCAGCTCGAGGTCGCCGTCCTCGACCGCGCTCGCCCGGGTCGCAAGTTCCGGCGCATCACCGGCGCGGCGCTGACGCCGCTGCTGGAGTCGGCGAGCAAAGCGGCCGAGACACCAACCGCGGGTGCGGCCGCGACTCCGCCCACGAGCGAGCCGGCAGCCGGTGAATCGGCCGGTAAGCCAGACGGCGAGACTGCCTCCGCCACCGGCTCGGCCACGAGCGGCGACGCGACGGCGAGTGCACAGAAGACCGCAGACGAGGCCTCCGGCCCCGACGCGGCCGCCACCGAGTCCCGCGCCGCCAAGCCGGATGCCGCCGACGAGGCCTCGACCGAGGATGCCGGCGACGCCGATACGGCGGCGGAGACGCCGAGCGATGATACGGCGGCCGGCGGCGACGCGGAGTCCTGATCCGGCGTTCGATCGGTCCGGATGCGGTACGGCGGCGTAAGGAATGACGCACGTCACGCCCCTGTCCGACACGGGTCACCGGTAATCTCGGATGATCTTCCAGTTGGCTGTTTCTGCGGCTACTGTCGTGTCATGGACCGGCGCATCTTCGGACTCGAAACGGAGTACGGCGTAACGTGCACGTACCGAGGCCAGCGGCGGCTATCGCCGGACGAGGTCGCGCGTTACCTGTTTCGGCGCGTCGTGTCGTGGGGGCGGTCCAGCAACGTCTTCCTGCGTAACGGCGCGCGTCTCTATCTCGACGTCGGCTCGCATCCTGAATACGCGACGCCCGAGTGCGACTCGCTAAACGACCTGGTGGCCCACGACCGGGCCGGTGAGCGGATCCTCGAGGGCCTGCTCGTGGACGCGGAGAAGCGGCTGCACGACGAGGGCATCGCGGGCGAGATCTACCTCTTCAAGAACAACACCGACTCGGCCGGCAACTCGTACGGCTGCCACGAGAACTTCCTCGTCTCGCGCCACGGCGAGTTCGGCCGGCTCGCCGACATTCTGATCCCCTTCCTGGTCACCCGGCAGTTGATCTGCGGTGCCGGCAAGGTTCTGCAGACGCCGCGCGGCGCCGTGTTCTGCCTGTCGCAGCGCGCGGAGCACATCTGGGAGGGCGTCTCGAGCGCGACGACCCGCTCGCGGCCCATCATCAACACCCGTGACGAGCCACACGCCGATGCCGAGCGATACCGCCGGCTGCACGTCATCGTCGGCGACTCGAACATGAACGAGGTCACCACGTTGCTGAAGGTCGGCAGCGCGGATCTCGTGCTGAGGATGATCGAAGCCGGGGTCACGATGCGTGACCTGTCGCTGGAGAACCCGATCCGGGCCATTCGCGAGGTGTCCCACGACGTGACCGGGCGTCGCAAGGTGCGCCTGGTCAACGGCAAGGAGTGCAGCGCGCTGGAGATCCAGCAGGAGGACTTCTCCACGGCGGCCGAGTTCGTCGAGCGC
>DASQPR010000388.1:0-2993 GCA_035643815.1 Micromonosporaceae bacterium
CGCCACCGTGGACATGCCCGCTAGATCGTCACCTGCGACGGCTGGTCCAGTCATGGCCTGATTCTTTCACATGATGGTATTCCAGCCACTATCCGGTCGAGTTGCCGTACCGGAGGATCGTTGCGTGACCATCCTGACCGAAGAGCCGACGGCGGAGCGCCGCCAATCGTTCAAGATCCACCGGGCGTGGTTCGTCGCCGGCGCGACGTTGATCGCGACCGTCGGCGCGGCCGGTTTCCGGGCCACTCCCGGCGTCATGATCGACCCCTTGCAGCAGGCGTTCGGCTGGTCGACCGCGTCGATCTCCGCCGCCGTCTCGGTGAACCTCCTGCTCTACGGACTGACCGCGCCGTTCGCGGCGGCCCTGATGGAGCGCTTCGGGCTGCGTCGGGTCGTCGGCTGCGCTCTGCTGCTCGTTGCCGCCTGGAGCGGGCTCACCGTGTTCATGACGGCGAGCTGGCAACTGGTGCTGTGTTGGGGCGTACTCGTCGGGCTCGGCACCGGTTCGATGGCGCTCGCGTTCGTGGCGACGGTCACCAGCCGCTGGTTCGTACGCCATCGCGGCCTGGTCACCGGCATTCTCACTGCCGGTGGCGCGACCGGGCAGCTCATCTTCCTGCCCGTACTCGCGCAGGTCATCGCCGCACACGGCTGGAAGGCCGCGTCGCTGACGGTGGCCGGCGGTGCATTGCTGGTCGCGCCGATCGCGGCCTGGCTGTTGCGCGACTACCCCGGCGACATCGGGGTTCAGCCGTTCGGCGGCACACACGCCGAAGCGGCGCACCGCTCAGAGTCGGTCGCGACGGACGAGCCGGGACCGGCGCGCCGCGCGCTGGGCGCGCTACGCATGGCCTCCCGGACGTCCGCATTCTGGTTTCTCGTTGGCGGCTTCGCCATTTGCGGCGCAAGTACCAATGGCCTCGTGGGTACGCATTTCATCCCGGCCGCCCACGATCACGGACTGCCGCAGACGACGGCCGCAAGCCTGCTTGCGCTGGTCGGCGTGTTCGACATCGCCGGTACGATCTTTTCCGGCTTCCTCACCGACCGGATCGATTCGCGTGTGTTGTTGGGCGTCTACTACGCCCTGCGCGGGCTCTCGTTGATCGTGCTGCCGGATCTCTTCGCCGGGTCGACGCACCCGAGCATGCTCGTGTTCATTGTTTTTTACGGCCTCGATTGGGTCGCGACGGTGCCGCCGACGATCGCCTTGTGCCGGCAGCATTACGGCGCATCGGGCTCGATCGTGTTCGGCTGGGTGTTCGCGGCGCATCAGGTCGGCGCCGCGATCGCGGCGACCGGCGCGGCCGTCATCCGCGACCAACTCGGCGCCTACACCGCGGCGTGGTATTCGACCGGCTTCCTGTGCCTGTTCGCGGCCGTGTTCTCGCTGCTCGTCCGCGCTCCCGGCGCGTCGCGACCACGCTGGCGGGTCGCGTCGGCGTGATCAACGCGGTCCGGCCGGCGCCCGACTTCCGTACAAATACCGGGTGGGCGGAGACCTACGGCTCGAACTT
This sequence comes from Micromonosporaceae bacterium, assembly GCA_035643815.1. Classification (GTDB taxonomy): domain Bacteria; phylum Actinomycetota; class Actinomycetes; order Mycobacteriales; family Micromonosporaceae; genus DASQPR01. The sequence goes on from DASQPR010000388.1 coordinate 1,518, forward strand.
GTAGCCGAGGCCCCGTACGGTGATCAGGTAGCGCGGTGCCGACGGCTCCGGCTCGATCTTGGACCGAAGCCGCTTGACGTGGACGTCGAGCGTCTTCGTGTCGCCCACGTAGTCCGCGCCCCACACCCGGTCGATCAACTGACCGCGGGTGAGCACCCGGCCGGCGTTGCGCAGGAGTAGCTCAAGCAGCTCGAACTCCTTCAACGGCAGGGGAACGGTTTCGCCGGCGACACTCACCACATGGCGCTCGACGTCCATCCGTACCGGTCCGGCCGAGAGCGTCGGCGCCGCCGCCTCGACCACCTCGGTTGCGTTGCGACGCAGCACCGCACGGATCCGCGCGACGAGTTCACGTGGCGAGTACGGCTTCGTGACGTAATCGTCCGCGCCGATCTCCAGCCCGACCACCTTGTCGATCTCGCCGTCCCGGGCGGTGACCATGATGATCGGCACGTGCGACCGGGTACGCAGATTCCGGCACACGTCGGTGCCGGACATCTCGGGCAGGTTCAGGTCGAGCAGGACGATGTCCGCACCCGTACGGTCGAACTCGGTCAGCGCCTGCGGACCGGTGGTTGCGACCGAGACCTCGAAGCCTTCCTTGCGAAGCATGTAGGACAGGGCATCGGAGAACGAGTCCTCGTCTTCCACCACGAGCACGCGTGACACTAGCTGCCTCCAAACCTTTCACTGCGTGTGCTGACACCTGCGCTCACCTCAGCGGACGTCGGTAGCGGCAGGGCTTCCTCGGGCGGTCGCATCGGCAACCGCAAGGTGAACGTCGAACCAACGCCGGCAACGCTTCGCACCTCGACGCGGCCACCATTGTTCGTGGCGATGTGCTTGACGATCGCCAGACCCAGTCCGGTCCCGCCGGTCGCACGGGACCGCGCACGGTCGGCCCGGTAGAAACGCTCGAAGATCCGATCGAGATCCTTGGCTTCGATGCCGATGCCATGATCCGTGACCGACAGGACAACCTCATTGCCGTCCGCCGCGGACTCCACGAGGATCGCCGGGTCATCGGTCGACGCCGGGCCGGGCGGAAGGTAATCGGTGCCGTGCGGCGGGCCGCCATTCGCAGATGTGGCCACCGCGTCGACGTTGATCGCGCCATGCACGCCGTTGGTTGCACCGACGCCGTTGGCTGCGGTGATGCCGCTGGCTGCGGTGATGCCGCTGCTCGCACTGATGCCGCTGGTGGAATTGATGCTGTCGGTTGCGTTGATGCTCGCTGGCGCCGCGGAGGCCTCCGGCGAGTATGCGATCGCGTTCTCGACCAGATTCGCGAGAGCGGTGACGAATTGGCCCTCACTGCCGTACGCGACGAGCCCCCGGGCACCCCGCCAGCCGATCTCGAAACCCTTGGCCGACGCGGTCGTCCTCGTCCGATCGATCACCTCGGCGATCACGCGGTCGATCGGTACCGGTTCCGGGTTGGGCAGCGGTTCTCCGCCCTGCAGCCGGGAGAGCTCC
>DASQPR010000389.1:0-3182 GCA_035643815.1 Micromonosporaceae bacterium
TCTGCGTCCGGGTCCGGTCGGCACGTTCATTCGGGCCACGTTGACGCACCGGCTGTGGCTGGGCGGAGCTGTCTGTGACATTGTCGGGCTCGCATTGCAGGTCGTCGCGCTGCATCTGGGCGAGCTGGCGGTCGTGCAGCCGCTGTTGATATCTGGGCTGCTGTTCGCGCTGATTCTGCGCCACCGCTACGAACGCCAGCGCATCACTGGACGCGAGTTCGTCTGGGGCATCACGGTCACCGCGGCGCTGGCCGGCTTCCTGGTCCTCGCGACGGCCGGCAAGCCGGTGGTGCACCACGCATCGGTGGATCGATTGCCGGCCATCATCGCGGGCCTGGTCGGCGCTGCCTTGACCGGCGCGTGCATCGAACTCGGCCGGCGCCGGCGGGAGCGGGGCCGGTCCGCGGCGCTCCTCGGCATCGCCGTTGGCATTGTCTACGCCGGTTCAGCCGCCATGTTGAAGGCGGTCACCGACATCACCGTACGGTCGCCGCTTGCCCTGATCACGAGCTGGCAGCTGTACGCGTTCGTCGCATTGGGTGCCGCCGGGCTCCTGCTGAGTCAGCTGGCGTTTCAGGCCGGCCCGATCACCGCGAGCCTACCGGCGACCGCGGCGATCGATCCGCTGTTGAGCATCGTTGTCGGTGTCAGCGTCTACGACGAGCACATCCGGCGTGGTCCTGGTGCCGGCGCTGCGCTCGTCGGGCTCGTGGTGCTGCTGGGAGTCGCGGTCGTGCAACTAGCGCGGTCACCACAGCATGCCGCCGAGCACCCGTCCACCGTGACACGGTCCGGCGCTGCGGCGCGACTCGCGGACGTGACCCGTCCTGCGCCGACACCAAGCCGTGATCCGGTCATCGTTGGCGACGGACCACCGGCCGGGCTCGTCCGATGAGAATCGCGCACGTCAGTGACTGCTATCTTCCCCGCGTCGGCGGCATCGAACGGCAGATCCACGATCTGGCCGTACGACAGCAGGAGCACGGTCACGAGGTGCAGATCGTGACGAGCGTCGCCGGAGCGCCACCAGCGAGCCTCGACGCAATCACGGTCCACCGGCCACCCCCAGGGCCATGGCCACGGTCCCGTGCCGATCCGGCGAGCATTCGCTACGGATGGTCGGCGCGCGGTCGGCGCCACGTCCTCGACAGCGGCGTCGACGTCGTGCACGTCCATGCGTCAACGATGTCCCCCTTGGCGTTCGCCACAGCGGCGGCCACCACACGGCTGGGTGTGCCGACCGTCGTTACGATCCACTCGTTGTGGGCATACGCGTCGCCGCTGTTTCGCTGGGCCGATCGGGCCGTGCGCTGGCGGCAGTGGCCGGTGACGTGGTCGGCGGTCAGTTCCGTTGCCGCCGCACCACTTCAGCGCATTCTCGGGCCGGACGTGCCCGTCGCCGTCCTTCCCAACGGTGTCCACACCGAAGCCTGGCGAACGGCGTCGATCTCCCGCAACCCGAACCGAGTCGTCATCGCAAGCGTCGGCCGGCTGGCGCGCCGGAAACGCCCGCGACAGTTGCTGCGGATCCTTCGGGACGCGCGCGACGCCATCCCGGCTGACATCCAGATCGAGGCAGTGCTCGCCGGCGACGGCCCGCTGGCGGCCTCGATGCGTCGATATCTCGATCGCCACAACATGACGGAGTGGGTACGACTGGTCGGAGCGGCGCGTCCCGACGAGATCCGCCGGATCCACGCCGATGCTGACTTCTACGTCGCACCGGCCATCCTGGAGTCGTTCGGCATCGCGGCGCTCGAGGCGCGGTGCGCAGGCCTGCCGGTGGTCGCATATCGCGGCACCGGGATCGCAGACTTCGTGCTCGACGGCGTGGAGGGCCTCCTCGTTGCCGATGACAGCCAGATGGTCGAGCGTATTGTCCGGCTGGCGACCACGCCCGAGACACTGGGTCGTATGCGGCTGCACAATGCCACGACAGATCCGCCGATCAGTTGGGCCGACACGATCCGACTCAGTGACGCGCTGTACGAGCAAGCGATCGGGCCTACGGCGATTAGCCGACTCGTTCCCGTCGACGGTGAGGCGGTGGCATGAACCGTACCGTCGTTTTCTTTCACGCCCATCCGGACGATGAAGCATTGCTGACCGGCGGCACGATGGCGCGGCTGGCCGCCGAGGGTCATCGTGTCGTGCTGGTGACGGCCACCGCGGGCGAAGCGGGTCTGGCGTCGGCCGAGCTGAGCGCCGGCGACCGACTCGGGGAGGTTCGGCGGCACGAGTTGTCGAGATCGGCCGGGATCCTCGGCTGCGCTCGCGTCGTCCAGCTGGACTACGCGGATTCCGGAATGGCCGGACGACCGTCGGGAGCCGTGAATGCGTTTTCCCGCACCGACCCCGCCACGGCCGCGCGCCGGCTGGCCGAGGTGCTCAACGAGGAAGGCGCCGATGCGCTGACCACCTATGATGCCGCGGGTGGCTACGGACATCCCGATCACGTCCACGTCCACCGCGTGGGCCAACGCGCGGCCGCATTGGCGAAAACTCCGCGGGTGTTCGAGGCCACCGTCGACCGTCGCGCGCTGCAACGAGCGGTGCGCATCATGGGCTGGGTTAAACCACGGTCGCCGGAGCTGCGCGCTTCGCGCTTCGCGGATCTCTATACCCATCCCGACGACATCACGCATTGTGTCGACGTGCGGGCGTTCCTTGCCCAGAAGCGTGAGGCGATGCGGGCGCACTTGAGCCAGACGACCGCCGACGATGTGGAGCGAAATCTGGCCTGGTTCCTGCGGCTGCCGCCCTCGCTGTTCCGCCTCGCGTTCGGTCGGGAGTGGTTCGTCGAGCACGATCGACCGGCGGACAAGCCGCCGCTCGACGACATTCTCGCCAGCCTGACGCACGACTGACCGTCAGCGCAGGATGCCGGTGTGGCCGAGGGAATACCGGCCGGGCTGGGGCCAGACGCACAGACCATGGGGTTCGACCCCGACCGGGATCTTGCGGACGAGTTTGCCGGTCGTGGTGTCGATGGCGTAGACGACGTTGTTGTAGCGACCGCTCAGCCACAAGGTGTGGCCATCGGCCGAGATCCCTCCCATATCCGGCGTGGCATGGCCGGGAATTGTCCACTTGGCGATCAGTTTGTTCGTGGCGAAATCGAGTACGGAGATCGTTCCCTCACCGCGGTTGGTGATGTAGAGACGTTTCGAGTCGCGGCTGAC
>DASQPR010000390.1:0-2430 GCA_035643815.1 Micromonosporaceae bacterium
CGATCTCGTCGGCCGCCGCGACGGCCACCGGTTGGACGCACGCCAACATCGCGGCGAGAGCCGGCGTCGAGACTGGCCACAGCGGCTGCTGCACGGCGAGTTCGGTGATCGTCGTCGCGTCGGCCACCAGATAGCCGACGCGTAGCCCGGCGAGCCCCCACGTCTTGGTCAGACTCCGGATCACCACCAACCCCGGCAGATCGCGTCGTGCGGCGAGCGACGTCGGCTCGCCCGGGATCGTGTCGGCAAACGCCTCGTCGATGACGATCAACCGGCCGGGGCGCGCGAGTGCGGCGATCGATTCGGCCGGATGGGCCACCGACGTTGGATTGGTTGGATTGCCGATCATGACCAGGTCGGCCGTGTTCGGGATCGCGGCCGGATCGAGTCGGAATCCGTCGGCCGCGTCCAACACCAAGCGATCGGGTCGGAGGCCGACCGCGCGAAGCGCCGCCTCCGGCTCGGTGAACTGGGGATGCACCACGACGGGGTGGCGGGCCCGGGCAAACGCCTGCGCGATCAAGGTGAAGGCCTGTGCGGCGCCGGCGGTCAACAGCACCTCGGACGATGGCCGACCATGGCGTGCCGCGACCGCGTCGAGCGCCGCCGCCTGGTCCGGATAGCGGGCAAGGTCGGCGAGCGACGCGACGATCGGCTCGGCGAGCCAGGCGGGCATCGGCGCCGAGCGTACGTTCACCGCGAGGTCGACGAGGCCGCGCGACGCTTCGGCATCTCCATGAAACCTGAGGAGTTCGTCAAGACTCTGCACAACGTCGACCATCCCGCCATACTGCCTGGTAGAGGCGACCGACTGCGAAACCGGTCGGTGACCGGTCGACGGAGTGTCCGACGTGGCCGGTCACGCTTTTTTCCCTCCATGTTCTGACTTCAAATCATGCTATTTGCTGATTTGTCATACCTTGATGACGTGATTAAGCGAGCACTCTCGGCCAGCGGCCGTCTTGTCCCTCTCATCCGTGCCGGTCTGATCGCCGGCGTGACCGTCGCAGCCGTCGCCTATCCCCTCGCCGCGGCCGGCGGACTCGGCGCCAAGGCCGGTGCCGACGCCATCCAGTCGCTGCCCGCCAGCCTCACCATCCCACCGCTCGCGCAAACGACCTACGTGTACGCCAGCGACGGCAAGACGCTGCTGACGGAGTTCTATGCCGAGAACCGGACCGCGGTCCGGATCGATCAGATGTCGCCGTACATCCAGCAGGCGATCGTCGCCGCCGAGGACGGGAGGTTCTACGACCACAAGGGCGTCGACGTCCGCGGCGTGGCGCGGGCGTTCGTGGCCAACGACGAGGCCGGCGGGGTTTCCCAGGGTGCCTCGACGCTCACCATGCAGTACGTCCGCAATGCGCTTCGCGATGGCGCGACGACACCTGAGTCCGCAGTCGAGGCGACCGAGCAGACGCCGGCTCGCAAGATCCGCGAGATGAAACTGGCGCTCGACCTCGAGACGCAGATGACCAAGAAGCAGATCCTCGAGGGGTACCTGAATCTCGCGTACTTCGGTCACCGTGCGTACGGCGTCTACGCGGCCGCGCACACGTACTTTTCGACCAGCCCTAACGCGTTGACACTGGACCAGGCCGCGATGATCGCCGGACTCGTCCAGGCCCCGACGACGTACGACCCGACCGGCTCTGACAAGAAGGCCGCATTGGAGCGTCGGAACTACGTGATCAGCCGGATGCAGGCGCTCGGCTACATCTCGGCGGCCGAGGCCGCCCAAGCGCAGCGAGCACCGATCGAGTTGAGCCTGTCGTCGCCACCGAACGACTGCGTGAGCGTGACGAAGCAGCACAACGACTGGGGATTCTTCTGCGACGAGTTCAAGCAGTGGTGGCTCGCCCAGCCAGCGTTCGGCAAAACGCAACAGGATCGGCTGGATGCGCTCCAGCGTGGCGGCTACCACGTCGTCACCTCGATCAGTCCGAAGATCCAATCGATCGCCCAGTCGAAGGTCACCAAGGGGTTGTCGAAGAATTCCAAGTTCGCGCTCGGCGAAGTGCTGATCCAACCCGGTACGGGTCGGGTGCAGGCAATGGCGGTCAACCGCAACTACTCGCTGGACGAGACCAACAACAAGCCGAGTTCGAACCACTACCTACGCCGGCACGGCGTCAAGGGCAACTATCCCAACACCGTGAACATGCTGGACGGCGGCGGCGACCTACCCGGGTATCAGGCCGGCTCCACATTCAAGGTCTTCACAATGTTGGCCGCGCTCGACATGGGCTACACGCTGAACCTCTCCTATTACGCACCGGCGAAACTCCGGACCATCTACCTCGGCGGCGGTGCCGGATCGTGCGGCGGCCGGTGGTGCCCGTCCAACGCGGGTGGTAGCGACACGGGGCGACACAACATGTGGAGCGGCTTCGGTATGTCGGTGAACACGTATTGGGTGCAGGTCGAGGA
>DASQPR010000391.1:0-5658 GCA_035643815.1 Micromonosporaceae bacterium
TCTATCTTCCCGCTCGCTAGATAGCGTGACAATGTTCCGGCCCCACTCTGGCATCTCTTCCCTGGATGAGAGACAGTTAGGGGCAGGGCAAGGAGTTGGCTATGGGGTCGCTGCGCGGTGGAGATGGCGACGGACGACCGCCGCCGGACGATGGCGACCTGCCCAAATTCCCACCGGAGTGGGGCGTTGTCGTCATTCCGGACGACCCCTCGGAGCTCGACCGGGAGAGTTTGGCCCTGCGCCGCCAGCGCCGCCGATCGACGCGTCGGGCCAAGTGGCGCCGGCGGCTGGGGCTACCGGCCCGGACCGGCTCCGACGACGAAAATCCGCCGGTCGGCACGCCTCTTTTGATCATGGCGATTGCGATCGTCGCCGCCCTGACGAGCCTCTTCGCAATCACGCTGTCGACCCGGACGGGCTCGGGGAGCACGACGACCACGCAGCGGCCGGCCGCCTCCCCGGTCACACCGCACATGATGAATCTGTCGCTCCCGGACGGCCGGGGCAATCAGGTAAGCCTCCAAAAGTCACTCCCCGCCGTGATCTTGGTGCTGGACGGATGTTCGTGTGGGCAACTGATCCAGGACACCATCAAGGCCGCGCCGGCCAAGGTTCACGTGCTCGCCGTTGACCGGACCGCTCCGACCCTGCCGACCGGCGACAAGGCGGTTGCGCTGGCCGACAGTCAGCAGGCGTTGCTGGCGACGTACGGAGCCGGACCCGACCGCAACGCTCGCCCGGCCGGCCAGGTCACGGCCGTACTCGTGGACTCGTCCGGCAACGTGATCCGGGCCTTCAGCCGCGCGAACGAGATCGCCGACTTCCGCGACGCGCTCAGCGCGCTCGGCTGATCCCCGGCGCCTGCCCGACCCCCCGACGACCGCGCTATCGGAGCTGCAAGAGTGCGCCGTAAAGGGTGAGGCCGGGTCCGAACGCGAGCGCGATGGCCCAGTTCGGCGGTTCGGACCTCCGCATGATCTCGTCGAGCACCATGAGCACCGTCGGCGACGAGCAGTTGCCGTGCTCGGCCAGCACGGAGCGGGACTCGTCGAGAGCACCCGGCGGCAGGTCGAGTTCGGCCGCGATCACATCGAGAATGCGCGGCCCACCGGGGTGTACGGCCCATCCGCCGACGTCGCTTCGCGTCAATCCGTGATGTCCGAGAAGGCCGTCCACCATCCCGGCGACGTGGAGCGCGAGCACGTCCGGCACACGCGCGGACAAGCCCATCCGGAACCCGAGATCGGTGACGTTCCACGTCATGTGGTCGGCCGTCGCGGTGTCGGTCACGGCGGCGACTTCCACCACTTCGTACCCCTGCGCCTCGGGCGTGACCACCGCGGCGGCCGCGCCGTCGGCAAACAGTGCGTGCGCGACGATTTGCTCCGCGTCGGCCGTCGCCGGCTGCACATGCAGGCTGGTCACTTCCAGGCAGAGCAGGACGGCCGGGCGCTGGTTGGCGCGCACGAAGTCACGCACGGCGCCCAGGCCGGGCAACGCCGCATAGCAACCCATGTGCCCGACATTGAGCCGCTGCGTCGACGCCGCCATGCCAAGGTCCCGAGCGAGCAGGATGTCAAGGCCCGGAGTGACGTAACCGGTGCAGGAGCAGACCACGAACAGACCGACGTCTTTGGCGGCCAAGCCAGCGGCGGCGAGCGCGTCGCCGACGGCCGACTTGCCCAGCGGCATCGCCTCGACGAGATACCGCTCCATGCGACGGCCGGTCGACCAGCCCGAAACGTCCTCGACCGTTGGATTGACGACCGCGTGCCGGGCGCGAACGCCGGAGTTGGCGAAGATCCGCTTCGCCAGCGCACGCTGTACGCCGCTGTAGTGCTGTGCGAAAAAGCCATCCCACAGGTCGTCCTGGGTGGTCACGGGCGGTCGGGCGAGCGCGATCGAAGCGATCACCGCACCGGTCACCATCGTGGTGCCGAACCGTCGGAATCCGGGTCGCCGCCGATCGCGGCGACACCAAGCCAATCGGCGCACACGTCCGAGGTGGCCGGCTGCAAGGCTCCACATCTTGCGTCGCGGAAAAGCCGTTCTAGCGGATGACCGCGACGGCTGGCCGACGTGCCGGCGGCCGCGAGCATCGATGCCGCAACGTCGGCCGCGGTGTCGCCGGCCAGAAGTTTCGCTCGCCAGACCCACCGGTTCGTCTCCGTGTCACCCGGTGCCGCATCGACGCGGCGCGCCGCCTCCTGGACGGCCAGCCGCGCGGCCGCCACTGCGGCGTCCGCTCGACCGACGCGCGCCCGAACGGCCGGCAGCTTGCCGAGGCCGCGTTCGGCGAGGTGGACGACCGCGGCGTCGATCGCGGCCTGTGCTACGCCGACATACACGGCGGCATAACTTGCCACCATCCAATGCGGCATCAGCTGGGCAAACCAGAGAGCGAGTCCCTCCACGCCGCCGAGCAGCGACGTCGACGGTACGGACACGTCCAGGTGCAGGTCATTCGATCCGGTGGCACGCATGCCGAGCGAGTCCCACGTCTCCTCGACCCGCAGCCCGTCGCTCGTCGCCGGGACGAGGAACTGCGACACGACCTGCGGGTCGTCTTCACGTCGGGCGGCGACCAGATATCCGTCGGCGTAACCCGCACCGGAGACGAACGTCTTCGCGCCGGCGATTCGGAAGCCGTCACCGTCCGGTGTGTAGCTCGTCGTCAGTGCGGACAGTCGGGACCCGGCGCCCCGCTCGCTCATGGCGACGGCGTAGAACGCGCCCTTGGCCGCGGCGCGCAGGATCTCGTCGCGGGCGACGAAGAAGTCGGGCGGGATGCCGATCGTGTCGGCCAGTTCCACCGGAATGCCGGCCAGGGCTCCGGTGACCGATGCGTGCATGTTGAACACGAGAGCGGTCGCGCCATTGCCACGCGCCAACTCGAAGGCGACGTCGACGTACTGGCCGAAGCCGAGCCCGAGACCGCCGAGCGCCTCCGGCACCATCAGCCCGAAGAGTTGGGCCTCGCGTAGGTCGGCGAAGTCATCGACGGGAAACGTACCGGATCGATCATGATCGGCCGCTCGCGTGGCGAACCGCGGTGCGAGACGCTGAGCGGCCGCGACAGCCTCACTCATCGGCGCTCCTCCCCTGGTTAGTGCCGGTCGTCCGGCTTGGGTGCCGCGGCGTCATGCCGTGGCCGACGAGCTAGGGGGCGGCCGGGGCCGCGGCAGACCAACACCACGTTAACCGGGTGCTGCTACGAACCGGGCGCCTTCACGCTCGCCACCTGATCCTTCACACCGGCCGCTTGATATAGGACGGCGACCGAACGAGTCGGTACGATCGGCACCACGCCACGCTTGGTGATAAGAAACCGCAAAAACTTCGGTATGGCCGGTCGAATCCCCCGGATGCGGAGTTGCACGCCGTGACGCGAACACTCGTCTAGCAGTACGCGCGGCGGGACGAACAGGTTCGGATCGTGTATGCCGCGCACGGCTCCGCCGTAGCAGCGTTCCCCCAGTGTGACCGCGACAAACCTGCTGGTCGTGGTCGCATTCAGAGTGTCGACGACGAACAGTCCACCGGGCCGCAGCAGGCGGCACGCCTCGGCGATGACCGCACGTACGTCGACCACGTGTTCAAGCAGCTCGCCAGCGGTCACCACATCCGCGCAGCCGTCCGCGAGTGGCAAGTGGGCGACGTCGGCCTGCAGGGCGGTCACCCCATGGTCGGCCGCCTGTTCGAGCGCGGACCGAGTCAGGTCGACGCCAACATGGCGATAGCCCTTCCCGGCCACGTACGGCGACAGGAGGCCGCCTCCGCATCCCAGGTCGACGAGCACCGCACCGGGACGCTCCGCCGGGGGTACCAACCGACCCCGGGCCCCGGCGAGCCAATGCAGCATCGAGAAAACGCCATCGGCGCGCCACCACTCGCCGGCAAGATCGTCATACTGGCGAGGATCGTTAGGGGCCCGACCGCCCATCACCGGTGTGCGCGTGGCCACGACATCAGACTGACACGAGCGGGAGCATTGCGACAGGCTTGCACGAATGTTCGCCGGGCGGGACCGCCGGCGGTTGGGAGGCGGCATGGTGACGGGGTCAGCCGACGCGGACGCGCCGTCCGGCCAGGCCGCACCGTCGAGCCGGATCCGCCGGGCCGCTCAGGTGGCCGATGGTCTGCTGCGCGCCTGCCACCCAGAGCCGGCCGCAGCCGTGACGCTTGTCTCAATCCTGCTCGCGGTGGCCGCCGGTCGGGGCGCGGGCGGGTCCGCCGCCGTCGGATCCGCGGTGCTCGCCACGCAGCTATCGGTCGGATGGACTAACGATTGGCTTGATACCGCACGGGACGTCGCGACCGGGCGCACCGACAAACCGATCGTCAGCCGTCGGGTCAGCCGCCGCGCGGTCGGGATCGGCGCGATCATCTCCGGGCTCGCCGTGGTGCCGCTGGCACTGCTGTCCGGACTGGCCGCGGCCGTGGTGATCACCATCGCCTACGTCTCGGCTCTGCTCTACGACTGGCCGCTCAAGGCGACGGCGTTTTCGGTGCTGCCGTACATCGTGTCGTTCGGTTTGCTCGTCGCGTTTCCTGTAGTCGGTCGCGCGGACGACAACGTACCGCCGTGGTGGCTCGTGGCGGCCGGAGCGCTACTGGGCGGCGGCGCTCACTTTGCCAACGTGCTGCCCGACATGGACGACGATGTGCGCACCGGCGTGCGCGGGCTGCCCCACCGCATCGGCCGCGGGCCGTCCACGGTTGTCGCGGCCGCGGGGCTGCTCGCGGCTACCGGCGTGCTTGCCTTCGGACCGTCGCGATCGCCGTCGTGGTTTGCGGTCGGTGCGTTCGTCGCGGCCGTCGTAGTCCTACCGATCGGCTGGTACGTCGGTCGGGCGCCCGGCTCCCGAGCCCCGTTCCGTGCGGTGCTCGTCGTCGCCATGATCGACATTGTGCTGTTGCTGACCAATGGCCACCTGTCCTGACTCCCAAGGCCACTTCGCGATTCTGCCGGGTCTCCCGCCGGCCTGATCTCGCCGCGCATTACTCTGTAGCCCGGTTGGACCTTGTGGCCCTCGAGGAGGATCGCCGTGACCCGCTCCATCGCTGGTAGGCAGCGCCATGCCCGGCTCGTTGCCGCGTCGGTCGGCATCGTCGCGGTCGTCGCCGCCGGAGCGCTGGCCGGATGCGGCGCGGGCCAGATCGCGGAGACATCGACGATCGTGTCGGCCGTGCCGGGCGGATCGGCGTCGATCGCGGTGCCGACCACGGACAACCCGAACGGCGCGGTACTCATCAAGAACGTGACTGTCGACTACAACGACGTCAACGGCTACGCGGCCGGTGCCACTGCTCCGTTGTCAATGTGGATCATCAACCAGAGCACGGATCCGGTGACCGTGACGGCCGGCGACGCGCAACTCGTCGACCCGACCAAGGCCACGACGCTTACTCCGATCGGCTCGATGAGCCTGTCCGGCGGACGGCCGGTTATCCAGGATATTCAGGGCGTGGCGGGCAACCCGTCGACCCCGCCGGCCGCGCCGTCGTCGCCGTCGTCCCCGCCGAGCGCGGAGCCATCGAGTCCGAGCAAGTCCGGTGCGCCGAGCACCGCCCCGGCGGCGCCGGCAGCGGCGAGCGTCACCATCCAGCCCGGCACGATGATGGTGCTGTCGACGTCGGCCGGGTCCGATGTCCAGC